>CAMWQF010000036.1 GCA_947176285.1 uncultured Porphyromonadaceae bacterium | reverse complement strand
CCAACGACCCCGAGATTACAAATCACGTGCTCTGGCCAACTGAGCTAAAGAGGCATTGTTTTCGCGATTTCGAGTTTCATTCCCGAAACCGAGTGCAAAATTACAACTTTTTTTTGAATGCACCAAATTTTTCAAGAAAAAAAAGCGTGCAAATGATAATTTTTTTTCATCCGCACTCTTATTTTCTTTATAGGAATGTCATCATACAGATGAATATCAACAAAATAACGTCATTATTCGACAGTCACCGATTTTGCCAAGTTTCGGGGCATATCCACATTTTTCCCTTTGTTGATCGCAATGTAATACGATAAAAGTTGCAGAGGGATGCTTGTGATGATAGGAGTCAGGCACTCCGGCACATCGGGAACCTCTATAACATAGTCGGCGATGTTCTTGATTTCCTTGTCTCCTTCAGTGACTATTGCTATCACACTGCCATGGCGAGCCTTCACCTGCTGCACATTGTTGACGATCTTTTCATACAAATGGTCGTTAGGCGCAATTATGACTGTCGGCATCTCCGCATCTATAAGCGCTATCGGACCATGCTTCATCTCAGCCGCAGGATATCCCTCGGCATGGATATAGGATATTTCCTTCAGTTTCAAGGCTCCCTCAAGCGCCACCGGATAACTGTAGCCTCTTCCTAAATACAGGAAATTGTGAGCATACGTGAATATAAGCGACAATCGTTCTATCTGTTCGTTGAGTTCAAGCGTCTGCTTTACGTATTCCGGTATTTTCTGAATCTCTTCTCCAATCTTATTCAGATCTTCCTTCGCCATAGTTCCTCTAAGTTCAGCCACTGCCATAGCGATAAGAGTCAACACCATCACCTGCCCGGTGAAAGCCTTTGTAGAAGCAACTCCAATCTCCGGGCCAACATGGATATAAGTGCCTGAATCGGTATTTCGAGGTATCGAACTTCCTACTACATTGCTTATGCCATATACATAAGCACCTGCATCATGTGCCATCTGGATTGCAGCAAGCGTGTCGGCTGTCTCGCCGCTTTGCGACACTGCGATCACCACATCACGCTCATCAAGCACCGGATTGCTGTATCTGAATTCACTTGCGTATTCCACCTCCACCGGTATTCTGCACATATCTTGAATGAGATATTTTCCAATCAAAGACGCATGCCATGACGTGCCGCAGGCTACTATTATTATCCTCTTGGCATTCAAGAATTTTTCTTTGCTGTCGAGCACACCGCTTACAATAATGTTCTTGCCGCCGTCCACTACCCTGCCTCGTATACAATCGCGAAGCGTAACGGGTTGCTCAAAAATCTCCTTCAGCATGAAATGTGGGTAGCCGCCCTTCTCCAGCTGAGAAATAGAAAACTCAAGTTTCTTGACATCCACTTTTGTCTCCTCATTATTAAGATTGATGAGTTTCAGAGGCTCTGTCTTAGACACCACCGCAATTTCATTGTCATTTACGTAAACCACATCTTTTGTGTATTCCACAATAGGAGTGGCATCAGATGCAAGGAACATCTCACCCTCGCCTATACCAATAACGAGAGGACTGCTTTTTCTTGCGGCTATAATAGTATTTGGATTGTTTTTTTCAATCACTGCTATAGCGTATGCACCCACCACCTGTCGCAAAGCCTCCTTTACAGCTTCAAGCAAGGAGCAGCTGTTGTGCGTGCGTATATATTCTATCAGCTGCACAAGCACTTCCGTGTCTGTCTCCGACTGGAATTTGCATCCATTCTGGATAAGAGCATCTTTCAGCACCTTGTAGTTCTCTATCGTGCCATTATGCACAAGAGCAATCTCCTCATCCTCACTAAAATGGGGATGTGCATTCCTGTCGGAGGGCTCTCCATGGGTTGCCCAGCGGGTATGAGCGATTCCTGTGCCTCCTGAGATATCCTTATCTTTGCAGTAATCCTCAAGATTAGAAACTTTTCCTCGAGATTTATACACATTAAGATTTCCCGACGGACTGACCAATGCCACGCCTGCACTGTCATATCCTCGGTATTCAAGCCGATGTAAGCCTTTAATTAGAATATCGTAGGCATTACGGTCTCCTACATACCCTACTATTCCACACATATTCGTAAGTATTTAATATTATACACTGTCAACATAGCGATGGCATATCTCTGAATGCTTAACGCAAATCATATATGTTTTATTATACCTTACTCAATCTTTAAGCCTCAAACCCTTAAATCCCAATATTCATTGATATTTTGCACTCCTAATCATCTCGATGTGCCACTAGATAATCCCATGCCGCATCATGATCGTTAGGAATCACACCGTCAAGGATTGCGTCTTTCACCATCTGCTTCAATCTGGAGATTTCCTGCGATGGAGGAAGCCCAAGCCTCTCCATTATCTCATGGCCATTGATAGGATTCTTCCATTTCCTATAGTCATCAGCCGCAATTATCTCCTTCATCCTTTCCCTCAAAGCCATAAACCCGTCGAGTGCCGATTTCACCTTTACAGGATTGCGCGAAGTAAGGTCGCTCTCAGCAAGGATCATCAGATCTTCCACATCTTCTCCTGCATCTGTCAGAAGCCTACGTACTCCGGAATCGCTGACTCCTTCCTCCCCCACTTGCTGAGGACGCATATGAAGCCCGACAAGTTTCTGCACATATTTCATCTTATCGTTGAGAGGCATCTTCATCGACTGGAAAATCTTAGGCACCATCCTTTCTCCAATAAAGTTATGGTTGTGGAAGGTCCAGCCTAAGTTGTTGTCCCACTTTTTCGTGACCGGTTTAGCGATGTCATGGAGCAATGCTGCCCAGCGCAGCCATTCATTGTCTGATCTCTCAGCCACATTGTCTACCACCTGAAGAGTATGCAGGAAATTGTCCTTATGAGCCCTTCCGCCTACACTTTCCACGCCCTTAAGAGCATAAACTTCAGGCATGATGAGTTCAAGGAGTCCGGAATCATCAAGAAGATGGAATCCAATCGAAGGCTTACGCGAACGCATTATCTTGCCAAGTTCGTCGTTGATTCGCTCCTTTGTGATTATCTTGATTCTTTCAGCATTTCTCTTGATCCCTTCAAAAGTCTCCGGAAGGATTTCAAATTCAAGTTGGGTGGCAAACCTTATTGCTCGCATCATCCTAAGGGGGTCGTCGCTGAATGTGACATCAGGGTCAAGAGGTGTGCGGATAGTCTTTATAGCAAGGTCAGCAAGCCCGTCAAAGGGATCCACAAGTTCACCAAATCTGTTAAGATTCAAGCAAATCGCCATTGCATTAATCGTGAAATCACGCCTTTTCTGATCGTCGTCGAGAGTTCCGTTTTCCACTATTGGATTGCGTGAGTCCCGGGTGTAACTTTCCTTCCTTGCCCCGACAAATTCAAGTTCCAACCCCTTGTGCTTGATCTGCGCAGTGCCATAATTGGCATACACTGTCAATTTTCCTTTCCTGCCAAGCCTTTCCGACACTGCCCTTGCAAGTTCAATCCCGCTCCCAACTGTCACGAAATCCAAATCTGCGGAATGGCGGTCCAAAAACAAATCACGCACATATCCGCCTACGACGTAGACTTCAAGCCCCATATCATCCGCTGTCTTGCCTATGGTATGGAATATAGGATCAGTAAGGTGTTCCTTAAGATTCTTAGGCGTCATTGCTTTCCTTATTGCTGTTGTTGTCCCTGTTTCGCTGTTGGCGTTTCTGACGGCGTTGGTTGCCTGTCTTTCTGCCAATCTCATGACCGGGTTCATGCTTGGATTTATCTGTATTATCCTGCCTCTGGATTTCATGGTCGGCAAGATGCCGGTCGTTATGCTGATTCTGAATCTGCTTATGCTTCGATTTCTTTTTCTTCGCCTTGTCAAATCTGGTCAGGGCATCTTGATCGGTGAGGTCGATATACTCCCTCATAGCATCCTTGTCGTCAGATTCATCGTCAAGACGGTCCACTTTTATTCCTTGCTTATTAAGGGCAATGATTTCAAAGGCTCTTGAGGCAGGAATCACTGTCAGATTAGCCCCGGTTTTCTTATCGCTGCTGTAGGTGAGCGTTCTTGTCAAGATATCTGTCTTGAAAAGGAAGAAATCTCCGTCCTTGGTCTGAAGCACTTCATCTTTCGATGGCAACTGCTTGACAGCCTCAGCATACGCATCAATTTCAAAATTCAGGCAGCATTTCAACTTAGCGCATTGCCCTGCAAGTTTTTGAGGGTTCATAGAGAGATCCTGCATTCTGGCAGCGCCTGTGCCGACACTCACGAAGTGGGTCATCCAGCTTGAGCAGCATAGCGGACGTCCGCAGGGACCGATACCACCGATACGTCCCGTCTCCTGGCGGGCTCCAATCTGCTTCATTTCAATCCTCACCCTGAATTCCTCAGCAAGAATGCGGATCAATTTTCTGAAGTCGACTCTTTCATCGGCAATATAATAGAATATCGCCTTGCTGCCGTCTCCTTGATATTCCACATCCCCGATCTTCATGTTGAGACCAAGTTCTTCTGCAATAGCACGCGATTTGATCATTGTGCTGTGCTCCTTGCTCCTTGCCTCGTTGAATCTTTCTATATCTGAAGGACGCGCCTTGCGAAACACTTTTTTGAGTTCGTCAAGATTATCCGGATCAAGTTTGGCTTTCACCATCTGCATCCTGACCAAAGGACCCACCATGGTCACCTGGCCTATGTCATGTCCATTGGCTGCCTCCACAGCAACGGTATCTCCGATCTCCAGATTCAGTTTCGAGGTATTCAAGTAGAATCCGGCACGTGTGTTCTTGAACTGTACCTGCACTGCCGGGAAGTCTGCCACAGTCGAGATGTCTCCAAGCCAATTGGTGGCAAAGAGTTTTCCACGAGGCTCTCGCCTCCATCCCATCACTTTGTGCGCAGCGCATGCCTCGCTTCCGTCGGCAGCCTCGCTATCAGGATTGGCATTGCCGCATCCTCCGCATCCTCCACCGCAACCTTCGGTTTCGCAGCCGCTACACTCAGTGCAGTCCGGTATAGGTTTGTTTTCTATTTCATCCATACGCTCGACTCCTTATTATTTGGCATATGCCACGGCACGGGTCTCGCGTATCACGGTGATCTTCACCTGTCCGGGATAAGTAAGTTCGTCCTGGATCTTTTTGGCTATATTGGCAGAGAGGCTGTCGATTTCTTCATCTGAAATCTTATCGGCTCCCACTATCACTCTAAGTTCGCGACCCGCCTGAATAGCATAGGTCTTTATTACGCCCGGATAAGACAAGGCAAGTTGCTCCAGGTCGTTGAGCCTCTTAATATAGGCTTCCACGATTTCGCGGCGAGCACCCGGACGTGCTCCTGATATTGCGTCACACACCTGGACTATCGGCGAAAGAAGACTCGTCATCTCCACTTCATCGTGGTGCGCGCCAATAGCATTGCAGATATCCGGCTTTTCCTTAAATTTCTCTGCAAGTTTCATGCCGAAGATTGCATGCGGGATTTCCGGATCATCGTCAGGCACTTTGCCAATATCGTGGAGCAAACCCGCTCTGCGGGCTTTTTTAGGATTGAGTCCCAACTCTGCAGCCATGATGGCACAAAGGTTAGCGGTCTCCCTTGCATGCTGCAGGAGGTTCTGCCCGTAAGATGAGCGGTATTTCATCTTGCCCACCATTCTTATAAGTTCCGGGTGAAGCCCATGGATTCCAAGGTCGATGCAAGTGCGCTTGCCGGTCTCGTTAATCTCCTCTTCCACCTGCTTCTTCACTTTTGCCACCACTTCTTCGATGCGCGCCGGGTGAATACGTCCGTCAAGCACAAGTTGATGAAGCGCGAGTCGCGCGATTTCACGTCTTACAGGGTCAAATCCTGAAAGCACGATTGCTTCCGGAGTGTCATCTACAATGATTTCAATACCTGTAGCAGCCTCAAGAGCACGTATGTTGCGGCCTTCGCGACCGATTATTCTGCCCTTGATTTCATCATTTTCTATATGGAATACTGTCACAGAATTCTCAACAGCGGCTTCTGTAGCAACTCTCTGTATAGACTGTATCACAATCTTCTTTGCCTCCTTGTTGGCAGTGAGTTTCGCCTCGTCCATTATATCGTTGATATATCCCTGGGCTGCAGTCCTCGCCTCATCTTTAAGGCTTTCGATCAGACGCTCTCTCGCTTCTTCGGCTGAAAGTCCGGAAATATGCTCAAGTTGCTCTTGAGCCTGGCGGTAAAGATGCTCCACTTCCCCTTTCCTTGCCTCAAGCGTGCGCTCAAGGTTTTCGGCATTGTTCATGCGTGTGTCAAGACTCTGCTTCTGAGAGTCAAGTTCCTTCTTTCGGCGGTTGAGTTCCGACTGCTGCTGGTTGAGTTGAATCTCTCTTTGCTTTGCTCGGGCTTCAGAAGCCTGGGCTTTCTGCATCTTGGCGTTGGCATTCCTTTCAGCATCTGAAAGTATCTTCACTTCCTGCTCTTTTGCCTCGATTATCTTCTTCTCCTTGATCACTTCAGCGTCCTTGCGTGCATCTTCAAGAATCATATTGGCACGGCTGGAAGCGCTCTTTCTGCTCATAGAGGATGCCACTGCATATCCCGCGATGGCTGCCACTACTGCTATGATGATCCATATTGCTGTTGTCATGTCTTTGATTTATATAAAAGTTTTTATTGTTGTTTATAATTAATTTCCAATCATATGCACGCGAGAAAGCCTTCCCGCACTCAGATGCCGGAAGGATGATGAGTTGGCATATTCAGCCTTAGAAAATCAAAGGATTCTTGCAATGTGTCAATATGGGTCAATTTCCTCCGCATCTTCTCCGGAATCAGTCATTTCCGGGTCATTAATAAGCCGCTCTGCCTCTCTGAGCAGTTCCTCGGCTTCCTCTATCTCTTGCTCCTTCTGCTCGGCGAGCGCGAAATAGTTAGATGCATAGTGATATGCCATCATAGCCAGCAATTCTTTCTGACCTTTGCCGGGAAATCTCTCCCTGAATTCTTTCAGGCAAAATTCCATTTCCGCTTCCGTTTTCCTTACGAAGTCTTGCTTCGCCAACGGCACTTTAAGCGAAAATCTTTCTCCCGCTATATTGACTTCTATATTGAATTTAATCTCTTTAGAATTCATCAGCTGATGTCTGCGTCATCCTTGAGGAGAGCGACGCATCTGTCAATTTTTGCGATCAATCTCTGCACCCTTCGCCGCGCTGATATCAGATTCTCAGGAGAATCTGCAAGCCTGTGCGACACTGTCAGGAAATCCACCTCCATACGGGCTGTGGCAAGTTCCTTGTCTTTTTCCTCAAGTTGAAGTTTCAGTCTTTTGTTCTCCTCCCTGAGACGCGCACATTCATCAAATGCCTTGTCTCTTCCTGAGGCAAGAGTAGCGATTTTCTGTCGTAAATCCCTAATCACTTGATGCAGCTGTCGGGCCATGCTTCGATAAAACTCTACAAAGTTAATAAATATTTTCCTATTCTCCAAATATTTTCACCAATTGATGCCATTTAGCCGCGACGACTGCTTGTCATATTTGATGTCTTTAAGCAACGAAGACTTAACTGCCACATTGAAATTGAAACTTTTATACATTCCTACAGGTATGATCGAGCAACTCATCGTGAAGCAGTGCATGTCTCGCGAAATGTTCATGTTCATATATGCTATTTTCTTCGCTTGGAAGTCGTAGCTGCACGACATGGATACATTCCAGTTCTTCGTAGGCCTTATATTTCCTGAGATTGATAAATTCTGATTAAATTTACCCCTATAGTCCATTTTCTCATAGTCAAATGTACCGAGTCCATTATAGTTAATTGAGTAATTGAAACTCAAGCTCCAGGGGCAATCCCAGGGAGTATAGCCGTCGGCATCATTTTTCTTGGTTTCTTCCTTATCCGCTCCTCTTCTGCGCGACGGCGACTGCTCAGCAAATTCTTCTTCGTCATCTTCATATTCGTCATCGTAGTCATCAGAGTTGCGGTTGCGGTTGTTTTTCCCCTTATCATCTTTCTTCTTCTTGAAGGTGCTGTTGTTGATGGTGTAACTGAACGAAGTTCCTGTAGATGTCAGTTTATACCAACTTTTTCCAGCTTTCATTCGAAGTTTATTCACTCTCACCGGGGATCCGCTCGAGTTCAATGCATAGGTATAGGGATCCCACGTTCCGCTTAGATTCAGGTTAAAATTCTTCGTCAGGCGCAATAAGATAGAGGTATTCAAGTTGCTCCAGTTCATAGAGTCTGCTGCAAAGTTATAGCTCTGGCTTAAGGAAAGGTTCTCAATAAGAGAGATTTTCTTTACCCCCGTCGAGTCCTGATCGCTCTTCACTTTCATTTCCAAGTTGTTGGAGAGCGACAGCGTGACGGAACTTGACATGCCCGAGCCAAGGCTTCCTACCACTCCATGCTGGAAATAATTATATTTCCTTGTCACAGTCTCGCCGGCATTGTTTACATACGAATACTGGCCCCAGCCGCCCCACATCGGAGCGCTGAAGTCAGGTGTATAGTTATAAGAAAGACTCGGAGTCAATACGTGACGTATCATCTGCACCTTGTTGCCTAAAAACTTCATAGGCTTGAAGAAGCCATACAATTTTGTATCGGCAGATAGAGATGCTTGGAAATCAAAAAGATTATAGAATCCATAGCATGTGTCAAGAACTTCTGCCGACGCACTTGGATCCCATGCCCTCTTTATTTTGGATGTATACATTCGGTCGGTCATATTCAGCGATGGCGAGACGTTTATGTATTTGAGCACCGAGAAAGTTGCCGACACCGGCACTGAGTGCCTAATACCATTTCGCCAGTCTTTTATAAGGCTTTTCTTGAAGAATACATCCTGTTTTGCTGTAAGTGAGTTCTGGAATTGACCGGTGTAACTCAGTTTTATCTTTTCATACCATCTTTCCGCTCCGGCAGCCTTCTTCCGCTTGAACGGCGCCACTTGACTCAATGTGACGTTCAAGTTAGGGAAAGACACAGCAAGCGTGGAGTCCTGTGTGCGCTGGCTGATGTTCATTGAGGCACTCGCAGCCCATTTGGTGCCGGGAAAGCGATAGGTCAGGTTGACCGTACTTGATTTTGTGTTCTCTGTAAATGAGTTTGAATAATATGAATTCAAGTCATTGCGGGTATAGCCAGAGGTGGAGAAGTTGACAGATGCTGAAAACGACATGTTAGGATTCGCTTTCTGATCCATTGAATGGCTCCAAATCACCTGGAAGTTGTTCTGTTTGGCATAGTCAGGCAATCCTTTGTCGCCTGTCACTGTATTCAGGTATGAGATGTTAAACGAACCATTGAATCTGTATCTCTTTCTATATGAAGATCTTCCGGTGATACCCCACGAACCCTTGGTATAGATTTCTCCGGTCACTGCCAAATCCACATAGTCGCTGAAGGCGAAGTAATATCCGCCGTTCCTCATATAAAACCCTCGGTTATAATCATCTCCAAATGTTGGGAAAATGATACCGGATGAGTATTCTTTGCTAAACGGGAAATAGCCGAATGGCAATGCAAGCGGAAGCGGAACGTCTGCCACAACCATATATACAGGTCCGGACACGACATCTTTTCCCGGACGTATCTTACCTCTTGTCAATTGGAAATAGAAGTGAGGATGCTCATGCTCATCACATGTAGTGTAGATGGCATCTTCGGCAAAGAAACTGCCGTCTTCCATTTTCTTGGCGCGACCTCCGGTAAGATATCCTTCTCCCTGCTCTGTGATAATGTCGGTGATGAAACCTCTCTGATTCTTGAAGTTGAACGACATGCTCTTGGATTCGTAACTGTCGCCGCCGTCTTGGAACACAGGTTTCCCGACCATCTCGCCTACGCTATCGATGCGTCCGGTGGCATAAACCGTCGTAGAGTCCATCACCATCTTGATTTCAGCGGCATCAAGTTTGAAATTCCCATATTCCACTTTTCCATCGCCAAAGAGATATGCCAGATTATTTCCAATCAGCACTACAGAATCTTTTGCTGAAAACGCTACGGCTGACTCGATATCGATTTTTTCACGATTGATGCGAGTCATTCCCTCTCGGTCATCGTCTATCGTATCTTTCCCGATAGGCTCTCTTTCGAATATCTCATCATCAAGACTGTCAGCAGCCAAGGAATCGGTTGGAATGCTTTCAATGCCAATACTGTCTACTGCCAAAGAATCTGATTTTAAGGCATTTGCCAAAGCCAACAGACTATCCGGCATCATAGGTTTAATCCCTACAAGAGTGTCATCATCAGGCAGGTTTGTTGCCACGATTTCAGGCAGTTGCGGTTCATCCCCTCCATTTTCTTCCATGGAAGACACAAACGTATTTCTCACCCCCGTACGCATTGATGGCTGCGCTATCATGAGAGCAAGAAACAACAACGAACACAATATTAAGAAAAATCGTCGCATAATACGTGACAAAATTACAAAAAAATCCTGACATTCTCACCCCATTTAACATAAAATAATAAAACCCCAGGCATAAACCTGAGGTTATTCTGATTTTATTTATATAAACTATGGTTCAACTTAGAACGCTCCTATGCAAAGATTGGTAAGCCAGATCCATAGCGGACAGAATCCGATGAAGAGAATCACTGACAATGTCAATGAAGACGTACCGGTTGCCACATATGTATTATACTCATCCGCAATAATGATACCGGAGAAGGCTGGAGGAAGGGCTGCTGCCACCACAAGCATCTTCAAGTTAAGCGGATCCATCTTGAACAAAAGACCAAGGATCAATACTACTGCCGGCATCATAACCATCTTCATGATTGAACCAAGCACTGCCTGCCAGTTAATCTGGATCTTGATAGCGGAAAGTGTAATACCTGCTGAGAACACTGCCATTGATGCATTTGCCTTTGCGATAAGGTCGAATGAGGGACTGAGTTCTTTTGGCCAAGGAATTCCGGCCACTACCCAAATCACTGCCAAGATTGGAGCCCACGCTACAGGTTGCTCAAGAGCATGAAGCACCGGTTTCCAAGCACTTTGCTTTTTAGCAGTTCCTCCGGGGTTCTGCTTTTCCAACGAAGCATTCATCAATGACAGACCAACAGGGATACCGATTGCATTCACCACGATGCCGACGATTGCAACTACAAGTGCTACGGCAGGAGATGTTCCGAAGATAGGCTCAAGAACCGCAAAACCAAGGAATCCGATTGTCGGAGATCCACTGATAAGGGCTGAAACTGCCGCATCTGCTCCGGTATTCTTTTTAAAACAATATTTGAATACAAAATAGACTATCATGAAACAGGCCATGATGCCTATCGTAGAAACTATTGTCAACTTGATATCTTTTACAAGATCTTCTCGAGATGCCTGAACAATAGAGACGAATAAGGCTGCCGGCAATGCGAAGTCAAGCACGACTTTATTGAATTTTTTGGCATCATCTCCTGAGAATGCGCCTTTCTTACCGGCTATGAAGCCTGCAAGCATCACCACAATAATTGGGACAATGGCGTATAATATTACGTGCGATATATCCATAGTAGAATTATTTTATAAGGTTCATAATAATTTTTTAATAAAAAAAGCCGGATGCCTTACTGGGTCCTACCTCGAAAGGCACCCGACTGCTATTCACGAAATAATATTGACTTTTCTACTAAATTGAGAATCATTACTAATTCAAAATCCTAAATTCTAAATTCTCAATTCTAAATTCTCAATTACTTAAACCGTATACTCAATCAGAGGAGCCGGATTCAGATATCCGATGTGTCCACTCTCTGCACCCGAATTGTCGGCAAGTTGAACATCGATCAAGCAAGGTTTGCCGGATGCAATTGCTTCTTCAAGTGCTTTCTTAAGGTCTGCCGGATTATCAACACGATAGTTGTTCGCGCCAAATGCCTCGCCAATAAGGTTATATTTGGCATTGATATCAAGTGTAGTAGGTGCTGGAGCATCTCCGCCTGACGGATTGACACCGATACCATTGTAGATACCGCCATTGTTGAAGATCACCACTGTTACAGGGAGTTTGTAGCGGCAAATGGTTGCAAAGTCCATTCCGGAGAATCCGAATGCGGAGTCACCTTCCACTGCAACAACTTTCTTGCCGGTGGCAACTGCTGCTCCGATTGCGGAACCCATACCCATACCCATGATCGACCATGAAGCACAGTCTACACGATGACGAGGCAAGAACATATCAACTGAGTCACGAGTATCGTCAAGTGTATTGGCACCCTCATTGATCAGGATCACATCAGGATTAGATTCCAATACCGGCTTCACTACAGACAGCGCTGTCCAATGAGTCATCGGCATTAGGTTGGCTGCATCTGCCAATCTGGTGGCAAACTTGGCATTCTTAACCTTAGATTCAGCCTGCAGAGAAGCGAGCCACTGCGGATCGGCTTGCATAGTCTTTCCTTTCAAGGCTGCAAGAATCATATCGAGTGATTCTCCCATATCGCCTACTACCGGGGCTGCGATTGGAACGTTGCGGTCTATCTCCTTCGGTTCTACATCAAGCTGGATAAATTTCATATCAGGATTCCATTTACCCTTACCGAAAGAAAGCATCCAGTTGATTCTTGCACCAATCACCATAACAACGTCGGCTTTCTCCATGATTGTGCTACGGCAACTCAACGCGCTGTATTCACCATTGTCAGGCATCAAGCCCTTAGCCATTGACATTGCAAGATAAGGAATCTTGTAGGTTTCGATAAGTTCCTTGATCTTATCATCCACCTGCGCATATGCAGCGCCCTTTCCGAGAAGTATTGCCGGACGCTTAGCAGATGTCAAGATCTCGACTGCGCGGTCTACAGCACTCTGAGTAGGTGCTACTGTAGAAGCAACATCTACAGGTTCATAGAAAAGTTTCTCTGCTTCAGCGGCATCCATGATTTCTCCAAGTGCAGGAGTTGTCATGTCAATATAGACACCACCGGGTCTGCCACTTACTGCTGCACGATATGCGCGTGCCACTGCCTGAGGAATATCCTTTGCATGTGAGCAACGGAAGGCTGCCTTCACAAATGGACGTGCGGTATTGAGCTGATCAAGTTGCTCATAAGTACCCATGTCCATATCTACCATCTGAGGATCTGATGCTCCTGAAATCTGGATCATAGGATAGCAGTTGACTGTAGCGTTGGTGGTTGCGGTCAAACCGTTCATAAATCCCAGTGAAGATACTGTCAGAAGCACTCCCGGCTGTTTAGTAAGGTATCCATGAGTAGCGGCTGCCATACCTGCCTGCTGCTCGAATCGAAAACCGTAATAGTTGATGCCAATCTTCTGCATAGCATATGCTGCTTCAGTCACAGGGATGCCGACAAGGCCATACACATCCATGAGTCCCAGACGTTTAAGGCTTTCTGCCAATATATACATACCGGTCACCTGCTCTGGGAATTTAGGTGCCTGTGGATCTGCGGGTTTTGTTGCTGTATTTTCCATAATATTTAGATTTTTTATATAGTGGTTTTTCTTTTGATTCATCATGCTACATCATATTTTATCATTATGTAACTTGATTTATCACGTTGTGAATTGATAATAAATTATTGAATTTTAGAAATTCAGGTCCTTAAGGACTCACCCTTAAAGACCTGAGTTAAAAGTGATTTCAATTATTTAGCAGGGGCTGCTGCCGGTTTTGGCATCGGAGCAGTTGTTCCGTTAGCCTTCATGGCTGCCTGCTGTTCTGCAGTATATCCAAGAGATGTAAGGATTTCTTCAGTGTTGCCGCCAAGTTCCGGAGCCGGACCATAGGTAGGCTGGTAGTTGCTCAAAGTGAACGGACAACCTACTGTCACAAACTCACCGATCTCACCACCCTGGTTGATACGTACGAGAGTGTTGCCATCATACAGGCTCTCATCTGTCATCATTTCCTTAGTTGACAATACCGGACCTACAGGTACACCATACTTGGAAAGGATTTCTGTAACTTCATATTTAGTCTTGTCTGCTGTCCATGCACCGATACGTGCGTAGATCTCCTGTTTGTGCTTGTCACGTGCATCCGCTGTGTTGAAATCAGGATTTGTCAACCAATCTTCAAAGCCAAATGCCTGGCATGCAAGTTCAAAGTCTTTTGCACCTCTCTGAAGGATGATGTATACGTAGTTGTTTGCATCAACTTCTGAATCATAGCCGCCGGATGGTTTACACTTGTAAGTCCAACCAAGCACGCCACCACCTTCGATATTACCTGAACGAGGCACGCAATCACCGAATTTTTCATTAGGATACTGCGGGAACTGTGTCAAATATCCGATCTTATCAAGAGTAAGCTGGTCACGAGTCTTGATACGACAGAGGTTAAGACAAGCATTGTGCATTGACTGATATACGAAGCATCCTTCACCTGTCTTGTTACGCTGCTGAAGTGCTGCGAGAAGACCGATCAAAAGGTGCATACCGGTGTTTGA
>CAMWQF010000035.1 GCA_947176285.1 uncultured Porphyromonadaceae bacterium | reverse complement strand
TTCCACTTTATTCGTCGTAAGCGTCATATGTGTATCAGATTAAGTCTTTATATTTAGATACCTCTACCTCTTTAAACCTAGATCCCTCGAAACCTCGAAACCTCGACCCCTAGAAACCTCGAACCCTAGAAACCTCGAAACCATACAAAATTCAGCATCTTTTTTCAATTATCCCATATTTTTCACTAACTTTGCACAAAATTTCAGATTATGCATTGTGCTGTCAAAAAAAGATTATGCATTATGAATTATGAATTATGCATTAAATAAGGCATTTTGCATTAAGAATTATGCATTTAATAAAAACGCTATGGCAGAAAAACATCGTTTTGCCGGCCTGACCGACAAGCAAGTGATAGAAAGCCGCGCTACTCACGGCGTCAACATTCTTACTCCGGCTGCTAAAGTTCCTCTCTGGAAACGTTTCCTCGAGAAATTCAGCGACCCTTTGATCATTATCCTTCTGATTGCCGGTGCTCTTTCCATTGGCATCTCTTGCTATGAATATTGGGGACTTCACGAAGGACCCACTGTATTCTTCGAGCCGGTAGGTATATTTATAGCAATCTTTCTTGCAACAGGACTCGCTTTCTATTTCGAGATGAAAGCCGATAAAGAATTCGAGCTCCTGAATCAAGTAAACGATGATGAACCTGTCCAAGTGATTCGCAACGGCAATGCCACTCAAATCCCAAAGAAAGACGTGGTGGTGGGCGACACCGTAATACTCAACACAGGCGAGGAAGTGCCGGGCGACGGTGAACTTCTCGATGCTGTTTCGCTCAACATTGACGAATCGACTCTGACCGGGGAACCTATCTGCCATAAGACCACCGACCCCTCTCAATTTGATCCCGACGCCACTTTCCCCAGCAACCACGTGATGCGCGGCACCAAGATCATGGAGGGTCACGGTGTGATGCGAGTGCTTGCCGTTGGAGACAAGACAGAAAATGGCAAGGTGTTTGAAGCAGCACAGATCGACGACAGTGTCAAGACTCCTCTCAACGAGCAGCTAGACCGCCTCGGCGACCTTATCACCAAGGCTTCATATGCCGTGGCGATTCTCATTGTCGTGGGAAGAATCATAATGTTCTTCATCAGTCATCCTTTTGATTGGATTCACTTTATCACATATCTGCTCCAGACGCTGATGATAGCCGTAACCCTTGTGGTAGTGGCTGTTCCGGAAGGTCTGCCTATGGCAGTGATCCTCTCATTGGCATATTCAATGCGCCGTATGCTGAAGACCAACAACCTCGTGAGGAAGATGCATGCATGCGAGACAATGGGTGCCACTACCGTGATCTGCACAGACAAGACCGGAACCCTCACCCAAAACCAGATGCAGATTTACAAGACGAATTTCTTTGGAAATCCTTCTGATGAAGTGCTTTATGAAGGTATTGCCGTAAATTCCACTGCTCAACTTGATCTTGCCGGTGAAAAACCACAAGTGCTGGGCAACCCTACAGAGGGTGCCCTCCTTCTTTGGCTTAACGAGCGTGGCGTTGACTATGCCGCACTCAGGGCAAAGGCTAAGACCATTGAGGAACTTCCCTTCACTACAGAGCGGAAATATATGGCTACGGTGGTGAAATCTTCCACCGGGAAGAATATCCTATACGTTAAGGGTGCGCCGGAGATCGTATTCGGCATGTGCAAGAACACCGCCGGCGTGACTAAGGCTGAAATTGATGCGCAACTTCTTGAATACCAGAATATGGCGATGCGTACTCTTGGTTTTGCATATCAAGAAGTAAATGATGAAGACATTGCTATTAAGGATGGAAAAGTGGCTGCCGTGAATTTGACTTTCCTTGGCATTGTCGCTATTTCCGACCCTGTCCGTGCTGATGTGCCGGATGCCGTCCGAGAGGTCACTGATGCAGGAATCAAAGTCAAGATCGTGACTGGCGACACTCCCGGCACTGCCAAGGAAATCGGCAGGCAGGTAGGCATCTGGGATGATGCAGTCGACACTGACCGAAATATCATCACAGGCTTGGAATTTGAGGCTCTATCCGATGATGAGCTCAAAGAACGTATAGGTGATTTGAAGATTATAGCACGTGCGCGCCCGATGGATAAAAAACGCCTCGTTGAGACGCTTCAAGGGAAAAACGAGGTGGTGGCGGTGACCGGCGACGGCACAAACGATGCCCCGGCGCTTAAGGCTGCGCATGTCGGTCTTTCAATGGGTGACGGCACTTCAGTGGCAAAGGAGGCTTCCGACATAACGATAGTCGACAACTCTTTCTCATCAATCGGCAGGGCCGTGATGTGGGGACGTTCGCTTTATCAGAACATCCAACGCTTCATCCTCTTCCAGATGACAGTAAATGTGGCTGCCTGCCTGATAGTGCTTGCCGGTGCGTTTATGGGCACGGAATCACCATTGACTGTCACCCAGATGCTCTGGGTTAACCTTATCATGGACACTTTTGCTGCCATGGCTCTCGCTTCTCTCCCCCCTTCGGCAAGCGTGATGAAAGAGAAACCCCGTTCTCGCGAGGCATTCATAATCAATCGCCCTATGTGGAGATCGATAATAGGGGTCGGAGGTATCTTCTTCTTGATCCTTTTGGGCATCCTCTACATTTTCGAGCATTATTCAGTCGACTCTATGACTCAACTCTTCTCATTCATTCCTCAGGCTGGAGAGCCGGGGATTGCGAGCCTGACGCGCTACGAACTCTCGATGTTCTTCACTATATTCGTATTCCTGCAGTTTTGGAACATGTTTAATGCCCGAGCCTTCGAGACAGGGCGCAGTGCTTTCCATTTAAAAGGGGCAAGCGGCTTTGTGACTATAGCCTTGGCTATCCTTATAGGGCAAATAGCAATTGTCACAGTAGGGGGTGAATTTTTCAACGTGGTGCCGCTGCGCATTATCGACTGGCTGATCATTATAGGTTCTACTTCCTTTGTCCTTTGGATAGGGGAATTCCTCCGACTCTTCAAAAAATAGGAGTTGTTAATACTGCTTCATAACACATGGCAGAGGAAGAATTAAAGAAACGCACAGCCAAAGGGTTGCTTTGGGGAGGCATCGGCAGCGGTGCTTTCCAGTTGCTCAATTTGCTGTTCGGCATATTCCTTGCAAGGCTCCTGACTCCGGCAGACTACGGAGTGATAGGGGCTTTGACTCTATTTTCGGGTGTGGCAGGGATGCTCTCTGAAAGTGGGTTTATACTCGCTATTGTCAACAAGAGGGAAGTGACTGACCGCGATTTAAATTCGGTATTCTGGTTTAATGTCGTTGTGAGCCTGTTGCTATATGCAGTCCTGTTTTTTTTAGCCCCTTTGATAGCGGAATTCTATCGAATGCCGGAAATGGTGCCGCTTTCGCGCCTTTTGTTTTTAGGTTTTGTGTTCGGTGGACTATCTGCCACCCCGACTGCTATCCTGTTTCGCAACATGAGGGTCAAGGAGCGCACTCAGATGATGCTTGTGGCTGTTACTTTGTCGGGCACTGTGGGTGTCATTTGCGCCTATCATGGCTGGGGATATTGGGGACTCGCCATGCAGAATACCGTCTATTCGGGAAGTATGGCTGTTTTATTATGGATTAAATGTCGTTGGCTGCCACGCGCTGAATTTGATTGGAGTGCTATCAAGTCGATGCTGCCGTTCAGCCTGAAGCAATTGGCTACTTCAGTATTCACTCATATCAACAACAACTTCTTTGCATTGTTGCTTGCCAGATTTTATGGTATGCGACTCACCGGCTTCTACACACAGGGCAACAAATGGGTGGCAATGTGCTACTCAACTCTTACGATGACCATAAATGGAGTTGGACAACCTGTTTTTCGTGAGGCTGGCGATGATCCGCAACGCCTGTGCCGCATATTCCGAAAAATACTCAGGTTTACGGTTTTCATAAGTTTCCCTGCCATGTTCGGATTTGCCATTGTGTCTCCTCAGTTGATTACGATAGCGATCACCGACAAATGGATTGACTGTGTGCCTGTGATGCAAATCTTGTGCGTGTGGGGTGCGTTCATGCCGGTAAGCACACTTTATGGCAATCTCTTTAATGCCATAAATCGCCCCGGAATATATATGTGGACCACAATCTCGTTGGGCTTGCTGCAGCTCTTGTGCGTAGTGGGAAGTTATAGATTTGGCTTAAACGTGATGCTTATGGTCTACACTGTGCTCAATATTCTCTGGCTGTTAGTGTGGCAAAGATCCGCATTCAGATGTATTGGATTGCGACTCAGAGATGTATTGGCTGATATATCACCATATCTTTTCATCTCTGCAACAGTAATAGGGTTCACAGAGTTTGTTACTAAAGGAATCGCCAATAATTTTTTGGCGCTTGGCGCAAAAATAGCGATGGCTGCCACCCTTTATTTTCTTGTGATGAAATTGATTGGAGCCTCAGAGATAGAAGAGGTGAAGGAATATTTTAAAAAGAAAAAAATTGATGAAGATGCTTAGTAATGTCACTGTGATCATACCTGCCCACAACAGGCCTGAACGTTTGCAACGTCTGTTGGAATATTTCAGTTCTACGGATATCAGGATTATCGTGCCCGATTCTTCTATAAATAAATATACAGGCAAAATTCCTCGTCCTGAAAACACTATTTACATCCATCGTCCTGGCGTTCACATGCTGCGGAAAGTCAAGGAGATTCTTCCGATGATTCAGACTCCTTATGTGCTTTATTGTGCCGATGATGACTTCGCTGTCCCATCCGGCATTAAAAAAGTGACTGAATTTCTTGAAGAGCATCCTGATTTCAGCATAGCGCAGGGGCATTATCTTACCTTTACTCCCCGCAAGCATTCAGTTGAGTTCTTGCCTCGATACATCAGGTATTTCGACAAGCAAGTTTGCGCACCAACTTCCCTGGAGCGGCTTGAAAAGGAAACTTCGATGTATGCTTCACTGCTTTATGGAGTGGCAAGGACTGATGCGTTTCGCAAGGTGTATTCCTATTGTTTTGATTCAAATGGGGAATTGAGATTCAGAAATCTATTCCTTGCCGAGGAATATTTCAATCATGCCATGCTTATTTGCGGCAATTATGCCACTATCACATGCTTTTTCAGTGCAAGGGAGAGGATTGAAGGATCCGCTACTGACACCACTGTCCCTATTTCTGTCGTGAAGACTGCCGATGAATATAAGGATGAATACAATGGATTCATCACATCGCTTACCAATTTGCTTGCAGATATGCAACCGATGGCGAAAGAGGAAGCAAGGGAAGAGATTATCAAGATATGCCAAGCGAAAAGAGACACTGCATCCATATCATTGAAATATCGGATAGTGACCTTTCTCTCACGCCATAAGATAATGCGCCCTCTGTCGCGCTTAGCCGATCGCAGATATGCCGCCAAGGGATTGAAGGCGGTTAAAGGTATGCCAAGTTATCCTTGCACATTCGATACTCCGGAAAAGCAAGCCATTCTCAATGCAATTCAACAGAATGCTTAACGCTTATTCGTTGTTGAAGTGAAACCAGTCGAAATCGACGTGTCCTCCCGTCTGCTTCGTGGAATAGTTGAAGAGCGCAAATTTAGTGCCCATAAAGTGGCGCATGTAGTCAAATCTCATAGGTATCTCCTGCTTGAATTCTGTCCAGGTGTTTCCATCAAGGCTGTAAGCAAATGAAGCCATGTCGCGCCCCGGGTTGAAATCACCCTTTATGCGAAGATAGATGTTGCTGCCGGATTTCTTATTAATTTTCAAAGGCACTTCTTCAAGAATATTCACGTCAACTCTTTCTATATTACGCGGCTGCTTAAATACAGACTTCTCCTCAGCAAGCTGGAGATAATATTTCCCACCTTTCTTCACGATGCGCAGCACGCCGCTGTCGCCGTTGAACGCGGCAAGACCGCAGATGTCTCCATCTTTCATTCCTGCTACATCTATCTTGACTTCACCGGTGCATTCCGGGCCTGCCATACGCTGGGTCAAAGTATTGGGTGCAACCTGCATATTGTCAACCACACGGGCTGTCTTGAGCCTCAGAAATCCCGGTCGCTCCGTCAGACTCCATGCCTCATCGATGGGGTTATGATTCCATTGCCAATATAGGTTTAATCCGTTGCGGGCATGATAGCCCCCGTTGGGGTCGATGGGCAGCTGATCGAATTCGTCGCTTCCGATCAATCCGGACACGTCGGGATGCTTCTTGCTAACGTCGGATGGTGTGCGATAGTTTCTCCTGTCAAGTTTCGGATTACCGGTAGGATTGTCGTTCGGGTTCTCTTTTATTGCCTGATTTGGCACCCCTGTGTATTCTCCTACCATTGGCCATCCCTCTACCCATGTGACAGGAAGTGCACATGGCACTCGTCCGATGCCGCCACGGTCTTGAAATATCAATGCCCACCAGTCCCGGTCGCTTTGGTCATCGCCTACGAGGCAACCTTGTCCCACTCCGCCGTAAGATTCAAATGGAGTTTCCAGTATGATTTTCTTCTCGTAGGGTCCATCTATTTTGTCGGAGCGGTAGCAAACTTCGCGGCGAACTCTGCCGTCGGCTCCCCATTTCATGGAGATCATGCAGACATAATATTTGCCATTATGCTTTATCACACTGCTCCCTTCCAACAGGGCGCCCTTTTCTTCAGGATCAGTTGAGCCGTCGATAATTTTCTTGTTAAGCCCGCCTTCCAGAGGATTGAAGTTCTCATCCAATTCTACAACAGTGCATCCGCCGCTTCCGGTGAAAAGATAGCGTTTCCCATCCTCGTCGAAGAAGAGGGAGGCATCATGCATGTGGGGTGGACGTGCTACAAGTTCCCAAGGTCCTTCCGGATTCTTTGCGCTGAATACGAAACCTTTTCCCGGGTCGCCGTTGGCTGTGAACCATACCCAGAATTTTCCCATATGGTAGCGGATGCTTGATGCCCACTGTCCTTGTCCGTATACGGTCTGTCCGTCAATAAGGTCGTAGCGGTCGCCGTCGTCTATGCGGTCGAATACATATCCTATGGTTTCCCAATTCACCATATCTTTCGATTTCATGATAGGCCCTCCGGGCATCAGGTGCATCGTGGTGCTTATCATATAATAATTGTCTGCCACTTTGCAGACGCTTATGTCAGGCACATCGGCATTGATTACTGGATTCCTGTATGTCTCCCCGGCTGTCATAAGCATCGGAAGCATCAAAAGCAATAAGGCAAAAATCTTCTTCATTTTCTATGGTATTTCTTGCGGTTTCCACTACATTCTATCCATTCCCAATTAGAAGAACCCTCTCGATTGCGGTCTTGCTTGTGCTGAATCCTCGCTTTTTTGAGGCTCTTGAGTGGAGGGGATGAATGTCGAATTTTCAACTGCAAAATTATAAATTATTTTACAAATTTCACCATATTTGCCTTTCAAATACTTTTGCTTCTGTTACTGTTGCATATGAATACGTCTTATATATATTAAAATTCGTATTCCTTATTCTTATATTTTGCTGCTGTTATGTAGTCCGGTTTGAAATCAGAGTCATTATTTGGACTCGTCAAAAAAAAATTGTATTTTTGCATTCTGAACTATCTCAATCTTCCGCCATCTTTTGGCTCGTCATTACTACTTCTGATGAAAAAAAATCTAATACCGCATGTTTTTGTATGGGCGCTATTGTTGATTGCGTCATCCTTGTCGCCCGCTATTGGCAATGCCAAAGATATTCTTCAAGTGTTTGACTCATCAAATGCCGATGCTCAATCATTCAGGATAAAAGGTGCTCCGATCGTGTATGATAAAGATGACTATCCGGTAGTGAGAAACGCTGTCAAGATGCTGGGCGAAGACATTTGTATGGTCACAGGAGAAGACCCTAAAATCAAGGCAGACACTAAACTTCCGACTTATGATGCAATTATTGTAGGCACTCTCGGAAAATCAAAGTTGATAGACAAACTCGCTTCAATGGGATATATTCCTGCCGACAGCATCAAAGGGGAGTGGGAGAGATATCTTATATGGAATGTCAAATATAAGAAAGGGAAAAAATTTCTCGTGATAGCAGGAAGTGATCGCCGGGGCACAGCCTATGGAGTTACGTCTCTCTCCGAATCGATGGGTGTAAATCCCTGGGTGTGGTGGGCTGATATCCCGGTGCCTTATCGCCCTGACATCGGTGTAAAGGCTGATTATATATCTGCTCCTCCGTCGGTGAAATACCGTGGAATATTTATCAATGACGAAGACTGGGGAATGCTTCCATGGTCGGCTCAAGGACTTGATAAAGACATAAATGATATAGGTCCTAACACCTACGAAAAAGTCTGCCGCCTATTGTTAAGGTTAAAAGGGAATATGCTTGCCCCTGCCATGCATTCTTGCACAGGAGCTTTCTATTCGCATCCCGACAGTAAGGTAGTAGCTGACCAATATGGCATTATTATTACTACATCTCATTGTGAACCAATGCTTTTCAATAATGCTGCCAAATCTGAATGGGACAACGATATCGATGGTGTCTGGGATTATGGTCTGAATGGAGAGACCATACGTAAAAAATTTCACGACAGGCTTGAAGAGGCATCCCCATATGAAAACCTCTATACTATAGGTATGCGCGGACTTCATGACGAGGCAATGAGCCGCAGCCGTCCGCTGGAGGAAAAACTCGATCTCTTGCATCAAGTGATCGACTACCAACGAGGCCTGCTTTCCTCCAAGTTCAATTGCCCTGCTGAGGAAGTCCCACAGATTTTTGTGCCTTATAAAGAAACGCTCGACCTTTATAGAAAAGGCTTGGAAATCCCGGATGATGTCACTATCGTATGGCCCGATGACAACTATGGCTATATGAAAGGGCTTTCAAATCCGGAGGAGAGAAAACGTAAAGGTGGTTCGGGAGTGTATTATCACACTTCCTACTTGGGAACCCCCCATGATTATCTTTGGCTTTGCACCACTCCTCCGGCCCTCATGTATCATGAACTGCGTAAGGCTTGGAACACCGGTTCGGATCGGTATTGGCTCCTTAATGTGGGGGATATCAAGCCGGCGGAACTCGACATGCAGACTTTCTTTGAGATGGCATGGGATATCGACAAATTTGACTATTCCAATATAAACTATCATCAGCCTGAATGGCTTGCATCCATTTTCGGAGATCAATATAAGGATGATTTCAAAAAGATTATGGATGAATATTACCGCCTTGCTTGGATTCGCAAGCCGGAATATATGGGTTGGGAACTGGAATGGGACGATCCTCGGCGTGCTGATACCGGTCCTACGGATTTTTCTTTCAGCAATTACGCCGATGCAGTGAAAAGAATTGATGATTATGAGCGTCTTGCAGCTAACACCCGCCGGATAATAGATGCTCTTCCTGATTCTCTTTCAATTCCATTTTTTGAAATGGTCGGTTATCCGGTATTAGCTTCCGAGATGATGACGCGCAAGTACCTTTTCAGCCAATTGAATGGGGAATTCAACAAGGCTGGAGAATATAAGAAAGCCAACTATGCAGCGCGTCTTTCAGAGCAGGCTGCCGACAGTATACGCAGCCTGACAGAAGAGTATAATTCTCTTTGCGATGGAAAATGGAAAGGTATGATGGCTGTGCCTCCGGGGTTCTGTGCTAATTATCAAAACGATGCTCATCTTGTAGTAAATCCCGGAGTGGGAGAGGAGGCTTTTATCCTGTCGCTCCCGGCAGATTCAAAAGAAATAGCGTGTCGCACCCTTGATTTGCGTAAGCCAAAAGCCAATAAGTCTGCAGATATTGTAGAAGGAATGGGCTATGATGGATTTGTGCTGAAATTGGGTAGCCAGGAAGCAAAGTATGCAACTGTGCCGGAAGTGGTCTATGATTTGGGTAATCTGAAAGGGGATAGCGTTACGCTGCAGATATTTCATCTTCCGTTTTTCCCTATCTACGATGGTGAAAGATGCAGATTTAGCGTAAGTGTAGATGATGGTGAAGAGCAGATCCTGGAATATATTCCTGAAGAGTGGTCGAGCCAATGGAAAGAAAATGTATTGCGCAACTCTGCTCTTTCCTTCGTTGCATTCCCTCTGTCGCCAAATTCCGACATTCACACCATGAAAATAAGAAGCATTGATCCCGGCTTGGTGATTCAGCGAATAGTAGTTGACGAAGGTGGCTTCCGCCCGGGCTATGTCGGTCCGGATCTGTAAGATTTGCCTTATCCTTTTATGGGGTGCTACAAATACTAATGTTTTTGATACATATTTGAATATTTCGGTCGATTCCGGAAGCCCTTGCGACGTGCATGTAAACGTAGCCTTATCGTTTTGGTTAATTTTGCAACATAAATCAAAACGCAAATGGCTAATATTTTTTGTCGCATTTTGTTGCTATCGCTTTGCATCCTTGGCGCATCGGATGTATATGCTAACTACGACGTCGCAGTCCGACTCTATGACCAAAGGAAAATCCTTGCCGGCAATTACACTTCGTTTTGCAACGACAGAGAGGGTTTTCTGTGGATAGGCACCGACGCCGGATTGCTGCGTTTTGATGGCAATAATGCAGATATTTATCGCAATGATGAGTGCGACCCTAATTCAATAAGCAACAATAAGATTGTAAGCCTTTTATCAGACAGCATGGGGAGGATTTGGGTCGGTACGGTCGATGGTCTCAACTTATATGATGATCATACCGATTCCTTTCACCTTGCAAAATTGCCCGGCATGCCCCTCAACGGCTATATCCGCGACATAGTAGAGTCAAGAGATGGCAAATTGCTGTTCCTTGTGTCCGGTATAGGTCTGTTTTCTGTCGATAAGAAGTCGATAGATACGGATAAGTCGGATATAAAAGTCTCTCAAATTAACATATCATTTGACGATGGCAGCGATTTCAGCCGAGTTGTAAATTCCGGCAACAAGGAGATATTCTTCACTACAGTGGGTGGGTCTGTTTGTCGGCTCAATCCTGACTTTAGTATTGATCTCCTTACTAAGATTGATGCTAATGTCTCAAAGATTTGTTGCCAGCCCGACGGGGATCTTGTGCTTTCTTCCCAATATGAGGTTTTTCGGCTGAATCCAAAGTCGAAAGCCCTTACTCCGCTTAAGATAGCAGGGAAAGAGAAAATCAAAGTGACTGAAATCTGCAGTGCCGATGATGTGACTTTTATTTCCACAGCCGGAAATGGATTGTGGGAAGTCAAGCATGGCACCTCAAATATAGAGCCTGCCGATAGGTTTACTTCTTCCAATCTTGACCTTTCTTCCCAGAAACTTGGCAGCGTCTTTATTGATCATTTCGGCAACTTATGGTTTGGCTGCAACAATAGAGGACTTGCTATGGCTCCCGCTTATAAAGGTCCATTTTTTATGAAGTCTCTTGTCAATGTGCTTCGGGAAGAGGGAGGGGCAGAATTGACTTCCATGTGTATTGTCGACAATGATATAGTTGTAGGACTCAGTAATGGTAAAGTGATTTTTATCGATAATAATGACAATGTCAGGAAAGTTGCAGTTTCTCACGGTGGCCCTGTGACTTCTTTGTGTAAATATTCTGATGGCAGGGTTCTTGTCGGGCTGGCACGTGAAGGCATATGGAGCATCAATTCAAAATCGCTTGCCTTGTCAAAAATAGTGACCCCATCTTCTCCATATCCTGGCGTGGTGGTTTCCTCGTGCGATAATGGCGATATAGTTGCAGCTTTCGGGGAGTTGGGTGTGATGCGTTATAATCCTAAAACTCATGATGAAAAATGGTTTTATCCTGTGAATGGAAGTAATTTGCTTTCGTGTCATTATTATTCCGGCATTTCCAATACATCCGACGGCCGCATATGGATAGGCGGATATAGCGGAATCGCTTGCTATGATCCGGAGCCGGACAATATGATTCCAATAGAACAGGAGCCTTTTCTTAAAGGAGTGGTCAATGACGTCTGTGATTATAAGGATGGCGTGATGATAGCCACCGACAGGGGCTTGATGCATTATGACATAAACAAGGGTGTAGTCAGAAAATTCTCAATGTCTGACGGACTTCCTGACAATGATGTCCGCACGCTCCAGAGGGATGATAACGGCGGAATATGGATCGGCACAATGAAAGGGATTGCATATTTGCCGGTGTCAGACGGAAAGATTATGTCTTATGGCGGAAAGTCGGGGATTCCAAGGATTCCTAATATTTTTTCCGAAAGAAGTTTGACTCCCTCAAGGATTGTGATGGGAAATTATGAAAGCATAGTGTCGTTTGATCCGAATTCTGTTTCTCAATCTACATTCGGGGCAGATGTATGCATCACAGGGCTTTATATCAATGGTAAGAAACTGACCGGAGAAAGTCGTGAGGGTTCAAAGCTTATGGTTGAAGGTCAGATGACGCATCCTGAAGCTATTCATCTTTCACTCAAGAATAATTCGTTGGTGATAAGGCTTTCCACAATGGATTTCAGAGATTCCTCCGACTTGCGCTATGAATGGCAACTCGATGGAGAAGAGGATTCATGGCACTCTTCTTCGCCGGGCGAAAGCATGGTGTATCTTCCTCCATTAAAGTCCGGGCATCACGTCTTGAAAATCCGTGGCTGGGAAGACGATGTTTGTTCCGATATTACCGAATTAAATCTCGACGTGAAGGCACCTTGGTATTTGTCGGATATGGCATATTCAGTGTATGCTGTTCTGGTGCTTTTTATCTTCGCTCTTATATATAAGGTGGTCAAGAATAAGCGGGAGGAAGAACTTTATGAGGCAAAGATCAGATATTTTATGGATATTTCCCATGAACTTCGTTCGCCGGTCACCCTTATGCTGAGTCCTGTGGAGACTATGCTTAAGCAGGAGCATTCGCCTGAGACCACCTCCCAATTGCTGACTCTTCGCCGCAACGGGCAAAGGGTGTTGAATCTTGTAGACCAACTTCTTGATCTCCGTAAGATTGAGAAAGGAAAGATGAAGTTGGTATTCTCCGGAGTGGACATAAGGGCTTTCATAAAGGAACTTGTAGAAATGTTCAGGCCCATGGCTGAAGAAAAGAAGCAGACACTTTCTTTTTCATGCAACGAGCCGGAATTATGGGGTGAGGTAGATCGGGATAATCTCGACAAAATTCTTGTGAATCTGATATCTAACGCCATTAAGTATACTCCGGAAGGTGGGGAAGTGGCTGTAGATCTGAAGAAATCGGTTGATTTATCCGGTGTGCCTAAATATACGGTGACGGTGACAGATACCGGAATCGGTCTTGACAATAAGGCATTGTCGCATTTGTTTGAAAGATTCTACCGCAATAGGGAGTCGCATCGTGGAAATGTGTCAGGATTCGGGATCGGGCTCGATCTCTGCATGAGGCTCGTAGAGCTGCACAAGGGAGAGATCTCGGCAAAAAACCGTGAAGACGGAGTGAAGGGAAGTGTGTTTTCTTTCACCTTGCCATTGATTTCTGTGAAGTCAGATGTCATGAAGTCAGGCGATCCGCATAAGAATATGAGGCTCCCGGATCTCGTGTCGGGCTCCGGAGCGGCCGTAAGACCTAACAAGTCGGGACAAAGATTCAGGATCATGGTGGTAGATGATGATGAGGAGATGAGGGAATACGTAAAAGCATGCCTTGCTTCTTCTTACAAAGTGGTGACTGTGCCGGATGCTGAGACCGCCTTGAAAGAACTATCTGAAAAACATCCCGATCTTATAGTGTCGGATGTGAGGATGGATGGGATCGACGGAATTACATTCTTGCGAAGGATCAAGGGCAATATTGCCACCCAGCATATCCCTGTGATTCTATTCAGTTCTGCAGCCGGAACCGACGACAGGACTAAAGGATGGAAAAACGGTGCAGACGGTTATCTGGCAAAGCCGTTTACGGTGGATGAACTCGAAGGCATGATTTCAGGCATTCTTTCTACAAGAAACAAACTCAAAGGAAAGTTCTCCGGTTCGCAGGATAACGTCGATAAGATTGTAGCCCCTAAGGTGAAAGGCATTGATGAGAAACTCATGGATAAGATCAACCAATATATCAATGATAATCTTTCTGAGGCTACGATGAATGTCGATGCACTCAGCGAATATGTAGGAATCAGCCGCTCGCAGCTTCATCGGAGAATGAAGGATATTGTAGGTGTCGCACCGAGTGATTATATAAGAAACGTAAGGTTGCGTAAGGCTTGCGAGATGCTGTCGCAAGGAGATGTCGACATTGCTCAGGTGGCTTATTCTTTGGGATTCAATGCGCAGTCTCATTTCTCAACCCTCTTCAAGCGCTACACCGGCATGACCCCCTCTGAATATAGAGCTATGGGAAAATCTCCTAATTCTGAATAAAAGTTCATGCGACATGTGCGGAGCCAATGACACCATAACAAAAAAGTGGTATTTGTGTAATGTGTTGATAATCAAATATGGTGTTACAAATTTGAATTAAAATGATATATGTGTAGGTGCTATGTGCCACTAAAGTGAAAACATTTGGCAGATATTATAAAAGGGGGAGGCGGGTTCGTCGATAATTTTGCATCCGGTTAAGTGTCCCCTCGACCTCTACCCCTCTATCCC
>CAMWQF010000034.1 GCA_947176285.1 uncultured Porphyromonadaceae bacterium | reverse complement strand
ACAGCGGTGTTGACTGATTCAGGGTAACGTATGTCGGTGAATACCTGGGCTAACGATTCCTTTTCATTTTCTTTTACGAATTGCTTGTTGGCTTCGAAGTCATCTTTAGCTTTAAATAGATCCAGAATCTCTTCTTTTGAATCTTTTCGATAGGTTTCATTATGTCGAATAGCTTCGAGAGGTAGACGCTCACATTGTTCTTCGGATTCATTAGCGGGATAACCAAGAGATAATGATGCAACCGGAACCACAAGTTCAGGAAGTTGTAGAAGCTCCGATATTTGTTTTGCATTATAGTTGACAGTGCCAAGGTAGCATGTTCCAAGCCCTTCCATTTCAGCGATAGAGACTATTTGTTGAGTATATATCACAGCATCTGTCAAAGCCATCATAAAGGAGTGAAAATTGTCATAGCCAGGCTGTGCATTACTTACTTCACACCATTGAGTAAAACGGTTGAAATCAGCACAAATAGTTAGTATCAAGTCAGCTCCGGCGGCTGCCGGCTGATTGAAATGTTGTTCGGCAAGTTTTTTAAGGTTGGAAGGGTCTCGGGTGACAATGACACTGTATAATTGCATGTTGCCGCAAGTTGGTGCACGCATTGCTTTTTCAAGAATGGTATCCAATAGATCTTCAGGAATATGCTTTTTTGCATAGTTTCTGACTGTAACTCGATTTGCAAAATAATCTTTATTCATAATTATCAATTTTTTAGCATGTCTTGGATTAAGGCAAGATCACTTTTGACTTCACCTTGGAGGAGATATTGTTCTTTGCGAGAAAGAAAATTTTCGTAGATTTCCCTCGCTTTCGCTTCATCCTTATCAAGATATAGGGAGATTGCCACAATAATTCTCTCTTTCGATGACATTGTCTTGCGATATATCTCAATATATTTCCTGAGATCTTTATCAAGAAGTGTTTCTGCTTTCTCAATATTGCCTGTGCGTAGATAAAGGAATGCAAGTTCACATGCTATTTCTTTAACATAAAGTGGCATTATTTCATCTTTATGTGAATATAAAGATTCAAATTCTCTTTTTGCTTCCTCATATTCAAAATTATCGATCAATCGGCTTGCATACATTAATGGAATGGAAACTTCAAGAGCATTTTTGTAATCGATTTCTTTAGGATTTGAGAAAAGTTCATCGGGCATATCCTTCGGGCGAGTTCCATTTTGTATAAGGGCATTTGCGCGGAGTTGATTCACGATTCCTTGTTTACTAAGAATATTTTTCTTAAGCAGTTTGATGTTATAACCATCATTTCCTATGCCTCCTGCCTGCATTGGGATGCCATTCATAAGAAGCATTATTGCATCCGTCATAGCAAATATCGCAAGAGCCTCAGTTAGGAAAGGATTAAGATCAAGGAAGAAGAAAGGAATTGTAATAAGAAGCAGAATGATGTTGGCAAGCACACCACCAAAGTTATACCAACCGGTAGGGATCTTTTCGAGTGGAAGATCCGGAGGAGTCAGCAAACATTGACCTCCTGTGCCTGCAATCGCAAACTTCTTGATGCGGATTTTTCCATCAATTTTTATAAAAGTCCAATTAAATATTCGGAAACTCACAAATTTATACCCATTTAAAAGACCGCAAATGAGATGTCCAAGTTCATGGATAGGTATGATTATCAATAATGATACGATAAGAGACCCTATTGCAACTAAGAATACTGCAAGTCCCTCTGATACATTGATAGAATAATATTTTTGTATATATTCACTCCATGTCGTGTCGGTAAATAGGATCACTATCAATCCACCTATAAACATACCTATAAGTCCCCCTAAAATCAGTCCTCCAAATAATTTTAGAATCGTCTTCATTTCATTCGCTTAAGTATGTTATAGCTTGGCAAGATTCCAAGTTCTCCTGCTCGTGAAAGGTCGGAAAATGCTTCGCTTTTTTTTCCTAATGATAGTTCACAAAGTCCTCTGTTATAGTAAGCCGCTCCAAATTCAGGGTCAATCTCTATAGCTTTTGTAAAGCAATCTGCAGCCTGAGAATAATCCCGTTGAGTATAGAGAATGTATCCTTTGTTATACCATGCATGTTGCAATCGCGGATTTAGCCTTGTTGCAGCGTCGAAGTCTGCAGCTGCCATAGCAATTCCTTGCATAGCAAATCTTTGGTCTTCTTGCATTTTGGAATCTTCATATCGTGCCACTCCTCTTGCTATGTATGCAGGAGTAAAGTCTTGGTTTGCTTCAATAATAGCATCAAAATCCTCGATGGCGGTTTTGTAGTTTTTCAACATTGAAAGAGCAACACCTCTCGCCAACCTGTCGGCTGGGCGCACCTTCTTGCCACTGCTTGAAATAATCGACCCGTAATCGTCTGCCATTTTAAAAAGATCTTGATAATCAGTTTCCGACATTGAATTAGTGAGAGGGGCAAGATAAAGAGTGCGAGTGATGTAGCGTCCTCTGTTGAAAGCATCCAGTTCCCTGAAATAGTTTGTCACTCCGCCAAGAGATTTCGAAGGTGGATTAAACGAAACAAAATATAGGGGCTCCGGATCTGCTGTAACATTTCGGTCTTGAACGCGTCCTTTGATTCTCTCATTATATGATAATTGAGTCTGAGGTATCTCATTCATTGTTACGAGTTGGTTGAATCTGTCCATAACCTCGTTTTCATCCTCTTCTTCTCCATCAGGAGTCTTGTTTGCATTCCGCGGTGTTCCGGCTGCAATCGTCGGACGGTCTAACGGATTGCTTTCCGGATTCGCCACATATTTACGAACCAGACTTTCTGCATAGTTCACATTGGCACCAACTGCCTTAAGATTTCCAAGATTTCTCTCAGTCTCGGCTATCGCATAATACACCGGATAGAAATTAGGATATCTTCGTGCTATGCTCTTGAAGTCTGCAAGAGCCTCTTTGTATTCTCCGGATTCAAGTTCTACAAGACCTCGGTTGTAAAGAGCATGGAAATTTTGAGGATTAAGTTCAAGAACAGAAGAAAAATCCTTTTTTGCATTGATTAGATCCTTAACCTCAAAACGTAGCAACGCTCGGTTGAAAAGAGCTGCTATATTTTTGGAGTCAAGTTGGAGAGCGTAATTATAGTCCGACATGGCACCAAGATAATTGTCGGTATTATATCTCAGAAATGCACGATTAATATATAATCCTGGTTCCTCAGGATAGAGTTTCACTGCTTCTTCCATATCAGATAAAGCCGTCTCCCAATTTCCCCGATTGCTCTCAATATCAGCCCTGATGAGATAAGGATTAAGCAAAGCTCGATTTAGTTTCAGTGCTTTTTCTACATCTTCCAAGGCTGCTACCGTATCTTCTCTTTGAAGATTTAGCGATGCCCGGGCAGCATAGCCCTCTTCAAAACGTGGATAAATGCGAAGAAGATCGGTCATAGTAGCGAGTGCTTCATCATATTTTTTCATAGATGATAGTGCCACACCCTTGTAAAACAAAAAGTATTTTTCTGTAGGGTCGTGTTTCAATCCTTCATTATAATCTTCTACAGCAAGGGAGTCAAGCCCCATAGCTTGCCTTACGAATCCGCGAAGTTTATATGCCTCGGTTTTAAACTTGTTTCGCTTTATAGCCTCAGTGCAATCAAACTCTGCACCCTTATAGTCTTCCAAGTTCATTTTGGCAAGTCCTCTAAGGAAATAGGGATCTGCAAGATATGGTTTTGCTTTTATTGCCTGATTAAAATATTGGATTGCAAGCATATAGTCATCCATTGATAGCACATTTCTGCCAATGGTAATCACTTGCTCTGCATTGATTTGGGCGTTAACGCTTTCAGTCAAGCAGATGGATATGATAAAGAAATATAAGATCCGTATGCATTTCATAAGGCAAAGTTAGCAACTTTTTTTTGATTTTGCAAACCTCATTAAGGGCGAAAATGTTGTTATTATTGTGAAAAGATGTAGAGAATTACTACTAAACGGATATTCATGTATCCATATTCCACTAACTCTCAACTATCGCTTGCGATCGTTGAATTAAAACAATATTATGGAAAAACAGACAATCGTGATCATAGGCGGAGGTTTTGCAGGAATGAATCTTGCGAAACGCATTGATAAAAAGAAGTATGTTGTGAAGTTGGTAGATCGAAATAATTATCATTCCTTCCCACCACTTTTCTATCAAATAGCATCATCCGCTCTTGATGTGCCAAGTATATCTTTCCCTTTCCGACGTGAGTTTAAAAAGACAGGGGGAGATGTGACTTATCATATGGGTCATGTCAAAAATATCGACCTGGAGAAAAAAAGTGTAGAGACAAGTTATGAGACTATTGCCTACGATAAACTCGTGATAGCAGCCGGATCTACAAACAATTATTTCGGAATGGATGGCTTGGATGAAAATGTTTTTGGAATCAAGACATCAGGGGAAGCAAGCCATACTCGCGATGAAATACTCGACCGACTTGAACGCGGATGCCTTGAGAAAGACCCTGAACGTAGGAAACAATTATTGAGTTTTCTCGTGATTGGAGGAGGTCCCGCAGGTGTTGAGATTGCCGGTGCTCTCGGTGAAATGAAGCGTGATGTGCTCCCAAGAGAATATCCCGAGTTAGATCCTGAAGATATGACTATTACTCTCGTTGAGGGTGCCGACCGTCTTCTTTCTGCTTTTGATCCCAAACTGAGCCAAAAAGCATACGTTTATCTAAGTCAACTTTTGGTAGATATTCGTTTGAATACCGTTATGAAAGGCTACGAAAATAAAATGGTATCCTTTGCTGATGGACATGATGAATATTGGGAGACACTTATTTGGACTGCTGGTGTCAAAGGAGAACCAATGCCGGGTATTCCCGAAGAAATGATTGGCAGAGGCGGCAGGATCATTGTGGATGAGTTTAATCAAGTGAAAGGAGCAGAATCTGTATTTGCCATTGGTGACATTGCTCTGATGCAGACTGATGAATATCCCAATGGCCATCCTCAAGTGGCGCAACCGGCCATACAGCAAGCGAGGAACCTTGCTAAAAATTTAAATAGGGGAGAGATGGCTATTCCATTTAAATATAATGATAAAGGAACAATGGCTACAATCGGACGCAACAAGGCGATTGCTCAGATTGGGAAGATGACATTTGCCGGCAGGTTTGCATGGTGGCTTTGGATGGCTATTCACTTGATTAGTATCCTTGGGGTGAGAACAAAAGTTACTGTTCTTCTCAACTGGATTTGGAACTATTGCACTTATTCCACTTCTTTGCGTCTGCTAATGCGTCCGGTGAAATTCCCGCTAAGGAAGCATTGGGGTGACTGATGGTTGGATAATAGAAATTTTTTTGTTAATTTTGCAAATCTATAAAACACAGAAAATATGATGAATAGAAATAACGTAATGATCGCAGCCTTAGGACTTGCAATGCTATTTGGAGCATCGAGTTGCTCGATTTTTAAACCCTCCACAGATTCAGAAGGGAGTGGAAAAGGTATACAAGGCTGGATAGAGACCGGAAAAGAAGATACGAAAGCAATATCAGATAAAACTAAGAACGAAGCTAAAAAAGTGGAGAAAAAAACCGATAATGCAATAACTGAAGTAAAGGAAAAACTTGAGGAAATTGCAAATTCTCAAGTAAATGGCACTCTTGATGGCGATTGGGCAATTGAGTCTGTGCTTGGAAAAAAAGCCGTAGGTGAAACAGCTCCTTTTATTAAGTTTGTGCCGGAACAAAACCGAATATTTGGCAACAATGGATGTAACATCATCAATGGTTTCTTTAAGTCAAGTTTTGCAGATAAGACAATATCTTTCAATCAACTTGCTACTACTATGATGCTTTGCGGAGATAGCAATATCACTGATGCTGAAATAGGTGAGGCACTTGGACTGACCGTAAGATATACAATGGAAAACGGTAAAGATTCTGAAAGCATTCTGAAATTCTATGATGCCGGTGGAAGAGAAGTGATGCAACTGATGCACAGAGATTTCCATTTTCTGGATGGCACTTGGGCTGTAGTGGCTATCGACGGTGAGACTGTCAATATCAAGGATATGAAAATAGCACTTGACGTTGACGAAAAGAAAATGCATGGCAACACAGGTTGCAATATTATCAATGGTGAACTTGAAACAGATATGGATGCAGCTAACTCAATTTCTTTCTCAAAGATTGCCATGACTCGTATGGCTTGTCCGAACTCAGGATGGGAGACAAGAATGACAATGGCTCTCGAAGAGGCTATCACAGCTGAAAAGATCAGTGCTGATGAAATTGCATTCATTGGAAGTAATGGTCAGCAAGTGATGCTGCTTAAGAAAACATCACCAATAGAAGACTGATGGAAGTAAGAATTGACAAATGGCTATGGGCAATGCGAGTATTCAAGACTCGTACCATCGCTACCGACGCGTGCAAAAAAGGACGTGTGATGATGGGTGGTGCACCGGTGAAACCATCCAGGGCAATAAAAGAAGGTGACATAATTGAAGTCAGAAAACCTCCAATCACTTATACATTCCGAGTGAAAGCCACCACTCAGAATAGACTTGGTGCAAAACTTGTGCCTGATTATCTTGAGAATCTGACTCCTCAAAGTCAATATGATCTCCTGGAGATGACTAAGATTTCCGGATTTGTTGACCGCCGTAAGGGGCTGGGTCGTCCTACTAAAAGAGATAGCCGCGAGATGTCGCGATTCAAAGAGGATTCTTATGCAGATACATATTTCCTTGATTGGGAAGATGATGACGACGATGATGAATAGCATAATTGGCGCGGTTTTTGCTATATATAGATGTTATGAATAATCGACAAATAGAAATAAAAGGAGCAAGGGTCAACAATCTTAAGAATGTTGACCTCTCTCTTCCTATAGGCAACTTTATAGTGATGACGGGCGTCAGCGGCAGCGGCAAGTCATCGCTTGCTTTTGATACTCTTTATGCAGAGGGTCAGCGGCGATATGTAGAAAGTCTGTCAGCATACGCCCGCCAATTTCTTGGCAGGATGGCAAAACCTGAGTGTGACTATATTAAAGGTCTCCCTCCCGCTATTGCCATCGAGCAGAAAGTAAACACCAGGAATCCGAGAAGTACAGTGGGAACTTCCACTGAGATTTATGACTATATGCGAATGCTCTTCGCTCGTGCTGGTCACACGTTCTCTCCTGTCACCGGAAAAGAAGTGAAACGCGAGACAATTGAGGAAATGGTGCGCCAGATATTTTCACTGCCGGAAGGCACTCGTCTTGCTGTCTTGATCCCGTTGAATATTCCGGAAGGCAGAAACATCCTTACTCAACTTGAAATCTACAGAAAAGAAGGATATTCAAGGCTTGAGAAAGATGGACGCTTTGAGGATATCTCAAAGGTGATGGAGATGATTGGCAATGGCTCTATTTCTGAGGAAGATGCTTTGTCATATAGACTTCTGATCGACCGTCTGTCTGTAAATGGAGAAAAAGATGAGGTTGCACGACTTACAGATTCTTTGGAGACAGCTTATTTCGAAGGCAGAGACAAATGTATTGTTAAGATTTGGGGAGAAGATGGCATAAGTGAAAGAGAGTATTCTCGCCAATTCTCTGCTGATGGAATAGAGTTTCGTGAACCAACCGACCTTATGTTTAACTTCAATAATCCCTATGGTGCATGTCCTACTTGCGAGGGATTCGGTAAGGTTTTGGGTGTGAGCGAGGATCTTGTTATTCCGGATAAGACATTGTCAGTCTATCAAGACGCGGTGATGTGTTTTCGTGGTGAGAAGATGAGCGAATGGAAAAATTGGCTCATCAAACTTGCTCCTTCCTTAGGGTTCCCTATACATAAGCCATACATGGAACTTTCTCAAGATGAGAAGGATATTCTTTGGCATGGAAAAGGAAAGTGGGAAGGCATCGATGGTTTTTTCAAGTGGGTAGATGAAAATCAGTATAAGATTCAATATCGAGTTATGAAAGCCCGGTATAGAGGTCGCACCACTTGCCCTACATGCCATGGCACTCGTCTGCGCAAAGATGCTGAATATGTGAAAGTTGGAGGAAAGAGCATTACCGAGCTTGTGCGGATGCCTATTTCAGAACTTCAAAAGTTCTTTGATACTCTCAATCTTAGTATAGAAGATACTGCTATAGCAAATCGACTGCTTGTTGAGATTAGAAGTAGACTTGATTTTCTGAATAAAGTTGGACTTGGCTATTTGACTCTCGACCGTCTTTCCTCCTCTCTTTCCGGAGGCGAAAGCCAACGCATTAACCTGGCTACCTCTCTTGGTAGTTCGCTTGTTGGATCGTTGTATATTCTTGATGAGCCCTCTATTGGGCTTCATTCCAGAGATACTGAAAAATTGATTGGAGTTTTACGCAATCTTCAGAAGATCGGAAATACAGTTGTCGTTGTGGAGCATGATGAAGATATAATGCTTGCTGCTGATGAAATAGTGGATATCGGACGCGATGCCGGTAGGAATGGTGGCAACATCATATATCAAGGAAATCTGCAAAAGACTCTTGATGAAGGTTATGAAGGAGACTCATATACGTTGGATTATCTTTCTGGCAAACGATCCATTCCGGTGCCTTCATTGCGCAGACCATGGAAAAAGTATGTTGAAGTGGTGGGAGCAAGGGAAAATAATCTAAAAGGTATTGATGTGAAGTTTCCGCTTGGAGTTATGACTGTTGTCACCGGGGTAAGCGGCAGCGGAAAGTCAACACTTGTCAGAGAAATACTTTACAAAGCCATCGTGCGTTTGCTTGGCGACCCCTGCGATGCTCCGGGTGCTCACAAGAAAATCGGTGGTGACGTGAATTCTATAGGTGCTATTGAATTTGTTGATCAAAATCCTATAGGAACTTCATCTCGTTCAAATCCTGCCACCTATCTTAAGGCTTTCGATGAAATTCGCAAACTGTTTGCTGATCAACCGTTGGCTAAGCAGATGGGATTCACTCCGGGATTCTTTTCCTTTAATGCTGAAGGGGGAAGATGCGAGGAATGTAAAGGTGAGGGCACAATCACTATTCCTATGCAGTTTATGGCAGACATCACTGTGGAATGTGAGGAGTGTCATGGCAAAAGATTCAAGCAAGATGTGCTTGATGTGCTCTATCGTGGAAAGAATATCTTCGATTTCCTTGAGATGACAATAGATGAATGTATTGCTTTCCTTCAGGAAGATAGCAAAGACTCTACAGTGAAGAAAATAATCAAGAAACTTCTTCCCCTTCAGGAAGTAGGACTTGGATATGTTAAACTGGGGCAAAGTAGTTCATCATTATCCGGAGGTGAAAGTCAGCGTGTGAAACTGGCATATTTCATATCTCAAGAAAAGCAACCTCGCACTATGTTTATCTTTGATGAGCCAACCACCGGACTTCATTTCCATGACATTTCAACACTTCTGAAATCACTAAATCGTCTGGTAGATGCCGGGCATACAGTGGTGATTATTGAGCATAATATGGATGTCATCAAAAGTGCTGACTGGGTGATTGACATTGGTCCGGAAGGTGGCGATGCAGGCGGAAATCTTGTCATTGCCGGCACTCCTGAGGATGTGGCTGCCTGCCCTGAGTCATACACCGGTAAGTATCTAAAAGCAAAACTTGAAGCAAAATGAGAAAGACTTGTATTGGGTTGATTTTGGTTGCCATGACAATGTTGGCAAGTTGCTCTGCGGAAAAGCAGAAAAAAGATCGCAGGGGTGCAGATGATATGTTTGGAAAGATTAGCGCACTTGTCTCTGACTATACTCAGAAAGTTTCTGAGGCAAAAGACAGTGCTTCATGGGCAGACGCATGCTCTGAGTTTGAAGAAAAACTAGACAAAATAAATTTCTCATATCCTCCTGACACAGATATCTTGCTTACTGAGGGACAGAATGACACTATACAATCTTTGATTCAGGAATACGTCAATGCAAGAGACCTTCGCATTCAGGAACTATTGCATCCAATAATTGAAACAGACTCTATTGCCGATAGTCTTGCTATTAATGCTGATAACATTCCTGAGATTCAATCTCAGACAACTGTCAGCCATTCAGGTGCATCTCGCAGTCCCGGCAATTGAATTCAAGAGTGAAGGTTTCTTTCCCGGTATGAAGTTTAAGGGGTTCGGAATATTTTCCGAGTCCTTTTTCTTTTTTGCACATTCCAAGTTCCCTCAAAATGCAATGGCGCGTGGTCATTAGTCTTTTTCCTGTTTGATCTGCAGACCTTGATGTCTCAATCGCACGCTCAATTTTCTTGACTCCATGATCACGATAAAATTTCTCAGCAAGATCGTTTGCCACATTATCTCGATAATCAAGACAATCTGTCATATATTTTGCTTCTAAATCTTCTTTCTTTCTGTAAGTATACGGATAGGTGGAAATATTCGCTTGATCAAGAGCCGAGATGGCTTTTCTTCTCAATTCAGTAAGTTGACCTGCCGGAATGAAAATCGTAGGATCTATCTGAGATTGGAAGGTAGTCATTCGGTAAGGTGTATTGCCAAGTTTGGAGAAAATGATGGAGTAATCCATTCTCTTTTTTGCAATGTCTCGGGTGCAGTCTAATGGAATTCTGATAGAGCATCCTCTTTCGTCGTTGGCTGTAATCCCTGAATCATCAATTGTAAAAGAGACTCCGATTTTTCTTACCGCTGTTTCACGTTGTAATTCCTTATCCCATATGCGATCATATGTACGATGTATTTCAGCACTCTTGGGTATGTTAACAGGTTTTGATGTCAGAATACGGTTCCCTTGCACTCCATTCACCATCGCTCCTGTATAATTTCCTTCGGCATCAAAGAAACTGATTCCATCTCCATTGTTTAGTTTTGAGATGTCGCCAACGACTTCGCCTAACGATTTTGGGGTGTCGGGAGAGATTATGCTTTTGGGGCGTCTTGAATCTATGAAATAATGGGTAAATCCGCGGTTGAACGATTTGGAAAGATCCGGAGTGAAAGTTATTTCTGAAACCCCGAAACTGCTCCTCTCATATTTATCCGGATGATATGCAATAATATTATCAATGGTTCGTCGGTAGGCTGCCACCGTATTTTTTACATAGGCTGCCTCTTTGAGCCTACCTTCAATTTTGAAACTGGACACTCCGGCTTCAATCATTTTAGGTAATATGTCCATTGTGTTCAAATCCCGTAGCGACAGCAAATGTTTGTCTTTGGCGATTATTTTTCCCGAAGAATCAGTAAGTGTGTATGGCAATCGGCAAAGTTGAGCACATTCGCCACGGTTAGCGCTTCTTCCGCAAGTTGCATAGCTGGCATGGCATCGTCCTGAATAGCTCACGCAAAGTGCTCCATGAATAAATGATTCCAAGGGTATTGTGACACTATCAGCCATTCTTCTTATCTCCTCTAGGGTAAGTTCTCGGGGCAATACAAGTTGGCTAAAACCCACATCTTGAAGGAATTTTGCTTTTTCAGGAGTGCGTATATCACACTGGGTGCTTGCATGCAGTTCTATAGGAGGTATGTCCATGCGGAGAATACCCATGTCTTGAACTATAATGGCATCGACTCCGGCATTATAAAGGTCAGTTATTAGTCGTTCTGCAACTTTCAGTTCTTTATTGTATACTATCGTGTTGACTGTCACATAAACTTTTGCTCGGAATATATGGGCAAAATCTACTGTCCGCTTGATATCGTCTATAGAGTTTGCGGCATTGCGACGTGCACCGTGACTCGTGGCTCCCATGTAGACAGCATCAGCACCATGCAAAATTGCCTGCATGGCGATTTCTGCATTTCCTGCCGGAGCAAGAAGTTCAAGTTTTCTCATATTTGGGTCAGGACTATTTCTTCATCATTCGGTCAAGGATGCGCTTGTCTTCACGCTCCTTGATGGCTTGACGTTTGTCATATTGCTTCTTGCCTCGAGCCACTCCAACCACGAGTTTTGCATATCCTCGGTCGTTTATGAAAATTCTGAGTGGTATCAAAGTATATCCCGGGTCGGAAATAGCCTTTTCTATCTTTGCAATCTCCTTTTTTGAGAGAAGCAGTTTTCGGTCGCGACGTGCTATGTGATTGTTATAAGATCCATAGAAATACTCCGAGATGTTCATTCCTTTCACCCATACTTCGCCTCTGTCAATAATGCAATATGAGTCTGCAAGGGAGGCTTTGCCGCTCCTTATTGACTTGATTTCAGTGCCGGTAAGCACCATGCCGGCGGTATAAGTGTCTCCAATCTCATAATCAAACGAAGCCCGGCGATTCTTGATATTTATGTTTTTTGCATCCATTATTCTCAAAAAATTAATTCAGATAGCCACATGAATAGATATGGCATCACTATCACAGTTACAACAATAGTGACCATGCAGCGGTTGTGATATTGTTCCGGCAATCTTAGGAATCGGATACCTTTAGTGATGATAAAAGCTGTCCAGATTGGCAGGAACACTGTGAGAGGTTCCAAAATGGGTAACACTTCCGCAGGTATCCAGAAAAGGGCAAGGCTCGCCAACGCATATTGCACTATCAGTTTGAAATATGGAGTGTCAGTCTTGGTCTTCGCCACATAAGGGAAAAGCCAACGGCAAACTACTTGAACTGCAAAATAACTGAAGAAAAAAGACGCGAAAATCGATACCGCATTGACGAGAGTGGTAGATAAATTGAATTCCGGAAGATAAAACCAATCCGAAAAACGGCATGCCGAAGCCAATGCCACAATAGGGTAGAAGCATCCTGCAGCTGTCTGCTCCGGTGTAAGACGAGAACGTCGCAGATCTTTCCATCCAGCCGTTCCTGTCATAAGAATATTAAGCAGCAATATAAAAGCATTCCGCCCCTTCTTCTGTTTTTTCTCAGAGGCTCCCTCTTTTGCCACCTCTTCCGAATTAATATTTAAATCATCTGATACTATATCGCTCATTTCTTTTACAGATTTCCCTCAACTTTCATCGTCAAAAGTTGAATCATTACAAACTGCAAAATTAATGATTTGTCCTCACACTGCAAAAGATTTCCGCAATTATTTATCACTTAAATTTGTCACAATCACTTATGATAGGTATTTAAAGAAAATCTTGGGGTGATTGGCATTCGATTGGCAGGATATTAATGAAGGTCAGTTTATGGAATAGAGACTTATAGTGATAAGAAAAAACGCATCTGCCGAGGCGGATGCGCTTTTTCTATTAGTATTAAAGAGGTTCTGATTTATTCTGCAAGGTTGACTGCGTAGTAGCCTTTCTTGCCGTTGGTGTAGATACCTTTCAATACCATCACCTTGTCTTCATTCGAATCATCTTTCATGATTCTATTGTAGATATTCTCTACATCTTCACTCGATTTTACCGGACGGTCGTTGATCTCGATGATGATAAATCCTTCTTTTACTCCGGCATTCTTGAATGGGCCATTCTTAAGGCCTGTTACTTTCACACCATTGCTGATACCCAGTTCCTTAAGAGTATCGCTGTTGAGTTTCATGAAAGCACATCCCACTTCTGAGAAGTCACCCTTCTTGGTGATTGTGGTGTCTCCTTGGGTATTGCGGAGAGTGGCTTTCTTTGTGAACTTCTTATTGTCGCGGAAGAAAGACACCGAGATTTCCTGACCGGGACGATATTTGGCGAGTTGCTCATGAAGTTCCGGAAGATTCTTGATATCTGTACCGTTGATAGCCACTATAACGTCATCTTCCTTGAGGTCAAGTTCCTTGGCTGTGCTTCTGTCAGCAACTCCAGCTACAAGAACGCCGGTCTTGGTGGCTGTGATACCTTTTTCTTTGGCTATTTCCGCGGTTAGATCTGCTACTGTAATGCCAAGCACTGCACGCTGAACAGTACCGTATTCGCGGAGGTCAGCCACCACTTTAGCCATAATAGTAGTAGGGATTGCAAATGAGAAGCCTGAGTAGCTGCCGGTATTTGAATATATAGCCGCATTGATGCCTACGAGTTCACCATTGAGGTTGACAAGCGCACCTCCTGAGTTACCCGGATTAAGGGCTGCATCAGTCTGGATGAAAGCCTCAATTCCCATTTTGTTTCTTCTATGAGAGTTGTCGGTAATGCTGCGAGCCTTAGCGCTTACTATACCGGCTGTCACAGTAGAATTGAAACCAAATGGATTTCCGACTGCAAGCACCCATTCGCCAAGACGAAGGTTTTCCGCATTTCCTACTTTGATTGCACTTAGTCCTTTAGCATCGATTTTGATTAGGGCGAGATCGGTAGACTCGTCTGTGCCGATTACTCGAGCCTCATATGTGGAGTTATCATTGAGAAGCACTTCAAGACTGTCAGCACCGTCAATGACATGGTTGTTAGTGACAATATATCCATCTTCGCTTAGGATCACACCTGATCCAAGCCCACTCTGAACGGGTTCGCTTTTCTTCTGCTGGCGTTGTTGAGGCTGTTGGGGTCGCTGTTGGGGACCAAAGAAAAAGTCGAACATACCGAAGGGGTCCATATAGCCGCCTCCTTGGTTGCCGTATTGCTGACTGCGATCGACAAAACTTTTGATGCACACGACAGAATTGACAGTGCTTTCAGCAGCTTTAGTGAAATCTGTCTCAAATGAAGGGGCTCTTGAGATTGTGATGAATTCAGGCTCATTTGCCTGGGTCTGATTGGTGTTGGTGACTGTATTGTTGTATACCATACCTGCAGCCGGAATCATCGCCGCTGCAGCTGTCACTGCTACAAGATACTTTACTTTCATTTTGTCGTATTAGTTGGTTATATTTTTCTATTGAATTTATGGTTGTAATTGTGGGGGGATTTGTCTTTGTGAATCTGGAGCAATGTTCCCCACACAATCATTT
>CAMWQF010000033.1 GCA_947176285.1 uncultured Porphyromonadaceae bacterium | reverse complement strand
TTTTTTCATCGTTCGTTGATGGAATATGAAATTTTTTTCAAAATTAATTCTTTTTTACCAAATATCCAAATCTATCTAACTCCTATGTAAAAAAAATCCCGAACTCAAATAAATGAGTCGGGAAAAATTTACTTTATGAGTACCCCTGGAAGATCACGCATATTGTAATGACTTGCCATTGCAGAGCCATATGCTCCGGCGCTGCGCAATGATATCAAGTCGCCCCTGCGTGTCTCCGGCAGCAATTCATCCTTGCCAAATATATCGCTCGATTCGCATATGGGTCCGACTACGTCATAGACTTTGTCTGTGGGTAATCCCTCTGCACTGATGTTCTCGATTTTATGGTGCGCGCCATAAAGTGCCGGACGTATAAGGTCTGACATGCCGGCGTCGATGATGACAAAACTTTTATCAAGGCCTTTCTTCACAAGAACAACTTTACTGATTAGCGATCCGCACTGTGCCACTATTGCTCGTCCAAGTTCACAATGTACCTCCTGTCCTTCTTCAAGATGAAGGTTGGAGAGGATTGTATCGAAATATGAAGTGAAGTCTGGAATCGGATTTTCGTCAGGATTGTCATAATCTATGCCGAGTCCTCCACCTACATTGAAAAAACGGAATTTTATGCCGTCAAGCCTGAATTGTGCCTGCAAGTCGTTGATTCGATCGCAGAGTATCTTGAACGGCTCACTGATTGTAATTTGCGAACCTATATGGAAATGAAGTCCTCCAAGATCAAGGTGTTGAGATGCTTTCACTTTCTTTATGGCATCTTCCAGCACTCTTAGATCAATGCCAAACTTGTTTTCTTTTAGTCCTGTTGTGATATACTCATGGGTATGCGCGTCAATGTTTGGATTCACACGCAAGGCAACTGTGACTCTAACTCCTCTTTCAGAGGCAAGTTCAGACAATATGTCTATTTCTTCAAGCGACTCTATATTGAAGCAGCCAATGCCGGCATCGATGCCTGTTAGTATTTCCTCGTCAGTCTTTCCAACTCCTGCATAATAGATATTTTCAGGTCGGAAACCACATTCAATGGCAGTTTTTATTTCATTTCCGCTTACGCAGTCTGCTCCAAAACCGCGTGAAGAGATAATGCGAAGAATTTCGGGTTCGGAATTAGCTTTGATTGCATAGTGCACTTTCATCGGAGTCCCCGCTGTGCAGCTCTCTATCGCATCGAGAGTCCTTTCCAGGAGTTCCTTGTCATAGTAATAGAAAGGAGTCCTTATTCCCTCGAATATTTTGTGGTTCATTCTTTTTTCAGTGTTTGATTCTTAATTGTATATTTTGTCGGAATGACGCAACTAAAACAAGTGGTATGACAGCAGCCTCAAGGCCTTAGTCTTGTCTTCTTTTTTGATAAGAAATGATATGTTGTAGTTGCTTCCTCCATAAGATATCATACGCACAGGCACATTCCTGAGAGCCTCCAGAGCAGCTGCCTCAAATCCCTTATTGGTCCATTCAAGGTCGCCGACCACGCAGATGATCACCATGTCGCGATCTATAGTGACTGCACCAAGTTTGCTTAGTTCCTCCTCTATCTGTGGAAGATTCTTTTCATTATCTATAGTTAAGGAGACCCCAACTTCAGAAGTTGTGATCATATCAATTGAGGTCTCATATTTTTCAAAGATTTCAAACACCTTTTTCAAGAAACCATAAGCCAACAGCATCCTTCCCGACTTTATCTTGATTGCTGTGATATTGTCTTTGGCTGCCACTGCTTTGATTGAGTTGCGATCAAGATTATTTTCTATAAGAGTCCCTTCAGCAGCCGGATCCATGGTGTTGAGCAGACGCACCGGCACATTGTGTTCCCGAGCGGGCAGTATGCATGTGGGGTGGAGTATTTTTGCTCCGAAGTAAGCAAGTTCTGCAGCTTCCTCGAAATGCAGGTTGTGCACCGGGCGAGTATCCTCAACGAATCGCGGGTCGTTGTTGTGCATACCATCGATATCAGTCCAAATCTCGATCTCTTCAGCTCCCAACAGAGCCCCTAAAATTGAAGCTGTGTAGTCGCTTCCGCCACGCTGCAGGTTGTCGATCTCTCCATCTTGGTTGCGGCAAATGAATCCTTGAGTTATGAAAAGGTCAGCATCCGGATGGGATGCAATGGCTTTGGAAGCTTCCTCTTTGATATAATCTTCAATAGGCTCACCATGACGGTCAATTTTCATAAAGTCAAGGGCAGGAATCAACACTGAGTTGAATCCTTCTTCATGCAAATGAAGATTCATCAGTTGTGTTGACATCATTTCTCCTTTAGCCACGATTTCTTTCTCCAAATTTGTGCTGAACGGCTGTTCTGAAAGCTTTTTAAGTGCGCTGAAGATTTCATCGATAGCTTCGGTTGCTTTACTCTTATAAACCTCAGAATTGAAAAGGGAGTCAATGGTATCGGCATATTTTTCCCTAAGATTGCTAATAAGTTGGGCAGCCAGCCTTTTATCATCATTTTTTATTGCTGATGATATTTCAAGCAGCGAATTGGTGGTGCCGCTCATAGCCGAGAGCACTACGATATCTTTTTTACAGCCGGAAATGAGTTTCCCGACATTTCTGATTCTTTCGGCACTTCCAACAGAAGTCCCGCCAAATTTTTTTACCTTCATTTATTCCGTTTTACCTGCGTTTTTTGCTTTTCGGCTACAAAATTACTAATTTTCTTTTACAAAATCAAATATTAATGTAGTTTTGATGGAATTTCATTCTTCTTTCTTCAAAATTTATAATCATTCATTAATTGATGCAGGATTCTCTATCAGTATGGGTTTCCTGTCGATCAATTTGAAAAGGTCTGTGATTTTTATAGCGATGAATCCGCACGGATCTCCGTCAGTGATGACTATTTTCTCTCTTGAGGCGACATCTCGGTCCATTACGAATATCACGTCTCTTGCTTCTTCTTTCAGAAGCCCGAATGGGGTTGCTGCTCCATGAGCCGTCCCGAGTATTTTCATCATTAGTTCTTCTTCTGCGAATGATACTCTTGGTATCTGCAGTGATGCTCCGAATTCCTTAGTGATAAATGCTTTCCGAGCATGGGTCACATATAGCCAAAACTTATTTTTCTGCCTGTTGGTGAGAAGGATTGTCTTCACTGTGTCAATGCCGAAAGCTCTATCAATATTCAGGCAATCGTCCATGGAAATCCCCGGATCGCTTTCTATTCTGGTATATTCTATTCCGCCATTCTCAAGCTCCTGATAAATCATCTTCTGAGTTTCTGTCTTGAATTCTGTCGGTGCCCCCCTCTTTATCTCACTTGTATAAAATCCAATTTTTAAGTTTTTAATAATTAATATTCAATTGCAAATTTAATCAGAATAATTCAAATTCATCATTCAAAATCCAAAATAATTTTCAATATCCCCAATTTTTCATTAAATTTGTACCCTGAATGGTGCCGATCCTTGTTTTTTCTGGCACAAACCCTGCATCTGATATGATTCTTGAAAAGAAGAACAGTTGGAAAAATAATAAAATCACAGGACACCTCGGTGCCCTGATTACGGTCATATGTTGGGGCTGCAGTTTCATAGCATCCAAAGTATTGATGGAAGGCGCGGGCATGACTCCTGTTGAGGTATACGTATACCGTTTTACTCTTGCCTATCTTATGATGCTTTGCATCACTTTCAAAGAAATCAAGTCTAAATCTTGGACTGATGAATTCCAGATGGCTCTTTGCGGTATATGCTCCGGTACTCTTTATTTCCTTATGGAAAACTATGCCCTTATCTACACCACTACCGGCAATGTTTCTCTGCTTTCATCCATATCACCCTTATTTACAGCCATCCTTCTCGCAGTCATCTATAAGACAAAGATGAGACGTGGTGAGATTATTGGCTCCATAGTTGCTTTCATAGGTGTCGCGCTCGTCATAATGAGCGGGCCAATTGCCATGGGACTCGGCATGGAGATTCATCCCATCGGAGATATCCTCGCGATTTCATGTGCTCTTTCATGGGCTGTATACTCAATTGCTATCAAGAGATTGATACCTATCTACAATACTCTTTTCCTTACAAGAAAACTCTTTTTCTATGGACTGATTACTTCTCTTCCGCTTCTTTTCATTCAAAAAGAGCCTTTTCATCTTCAGGTATTATTTAATTTCTCTCACCCCGTCTACTTCCTCAATCTCCTTTTCCTCGCTGTAATGTGTTCTTCAATGGCATATCTCCTTTGGAATGAATCTATGAAGATTATTGGCCCTCTTGCTACAAACAATTATCTTTATTTCCAACCTCCGGTGACAATGTTTGTAGGCTGTCTCCTCCTTGGTGAAACTATCTATCCGTTTGGATATTTGGGCTGTATTCTCGTGTTATTGGGTCTCGTGATTGCCGACAAAATGAAAAAAGAATGAATCGATGAAAGATAACAATAGCAAACTTGATTATGGTTATGTAAATCTGCCGATGAATGTCGATGAGATTCTCGGTAGGGATTTCTGGATTTTCGATAATATCACGGCGGCTATGCTCCCTGAATTTACCGAACCGGTGAAACTTACTGCAAGTATTTCTATTTTCGTCAGGAAAGGGCACTTTAAATTTAATAATAATCTTATTGTCTATGATTTTGATGCCCCTGCAATTGTCAATATCCGAAATGGCGAGACTCTTCAGCTCCTAAGCATCTCTCCCGATTTTTCAGCTTCGTTTATTGTGATGTCGAAGTTTTTTGTGGAAGATATTTTTCTTCACATAAATGATATGCAGAATCTTGCGGCTATGTCTCGCAGACCTGTCACAAAGATTCCGGAAGATATTCTTCCTAAATTCGAAAGTCTATATAATTCTCTTCATCTGGTATCATCAGACACCGGAAATCCTCAAATTCTGAAGGCACTTCAGCATTCTATTATCGCATTCTATTATCGGTATGCTTATCGTTGCTATGATATTCTGAATGCTTCTCAGGATAGCGCAGCCAGATTGAGCGACCGCTTCATAAAACTTGTTAAAGACAAGTTCCGCACAGAGCGTTTTCTTGAATATTATGCTGAGGAACTTGGTGTGACGCCCAAACATCTATCGCGTACGGTAAAAGCACAGACCGGTTATTCCGCTGCTTCCTGGATTGAAAGATTCCTTATTCTTGAGTCTAAGATTCTATTGAAATCTACCAATCTTACAATTCAGCAAATCAGCGATAACCTTAATTTCCCTACGCAATCCTTCTTTGGAAAATATTTCAAGAAGAATGTAGGTCTCTCACCAAAAATGTATCGAAATTCTTGAATTATTTATAACTGAAAACTGACAAATAAAATAATATGCTACTTCCAATCTATTTATACGGTCACCCGGTGCTTAGGGCTGAGGCCGAAGAAATCACTCCCGAATATCCGGATCTGCAGAAACTAATTGCAGACATGTGGGAGACAATGTATAATTCTGAAGGTGTGGGTTTGGCAGCCCCTCAAATCGGGCGTTCAATTCGCCTTGTTGTGCTTGATGGCAGTGCCGTCGCTGAAGATTTCCCGGAATGCAAAGACTCAAAGATGGTACTCATCAATCCGGAACTCGATGTAATAGAAGACATGGAGCCGGTCAGTCGTTCGGAAGGTTGCCTTTCCATTCCTGGACTGTCTGAGAATGTCAAACGCATTGAACATATTCGTCTTAACTGGCTTGATGAGAATTTTGTAGAGCATGAAAAGGAATTTACGGGTTTCCTCAGCAGAATCATACAGCACGAATGTGATCACCTTGAAGGAGAAGTCTATACAGACCACATCGCACCTATCCGCAAGCAACTCATCAAGTCAAAACTCAACAATATTGTTAAGGGGAAAGTGCGCTGCGACTATCGCACTAAATCCGCCTCCAAATAGGATTTTGAAAGTTAAAATAAAAGATAATTATGCATTATAAATTGTGCATTATGAATTAACAAAACTATGGCTGACGACAAAAAAATAATATTCTCAATGGTTGGGGTCTCTAAAGTCATCCCGCCACAAAGACAGATTCTTAAAAATATCTACTTATCATTCTTCTATGGTGCTAAAATTGGCATCATCGGTCTTAATGGCAGTGGTAAGTCTACACTTATGAAGATTATCGCCGGCATTGACAAGAATTTTCAGGGAGAAGTGGTGTTCTCTCCCGGTTATTCTGTTGGATATCTTGAGCAGGATCCTAAATTGGATCCGGAAAAGACCGTGCGCCAAGTGGTGGAAGAAGGTGTAAAGCCAATAATGGATCTGCTTGCTGAATACGAAGAGGTCAATAATGCCTTTTGCGATCCTGAGGTGCTTGACGATCCTGAAAAAATGGATAAGCTTATGGAGCGTCAGGCTCAACTTCAGGATAAACTTGATGCTGCAGATGCTTGGAACATCGACAATAAACTTGAGCGCGCAATGGATGCCCTGCGTTGTCCTCCGGACGACCAACCGGTAAGTCAACTCTCCGGTGGCGAACGTCGACGCGTGGCTCTTTGCCGCCTATTGCTTCAGCAACCCGATGTGCTGCTTCTTGACGAACCTACCAACCACCTTGATGCCGAGTCTATCGATTGGCTTGAACAGCATCTCCAGCAATATCCCGGCACGGTAATCGCTGTTACACACGACCGTTACTTCCTCGACCATGTGGCAGGCTGGATTCTCGAACTCGACCGTGGTGAAGGCATACCCTGGAAAGGAAATTATTCTTCTTGGCTTGATCAGAAGACTAAGCGAATGGCTCAGGAAGAAAAGCAGGCAAGCAAACGCCGTAAGACTCTCGAACGCGAACTTGAATGGGTCAGAATGGCTCCAAAAGCTCGTCAGGCAAAGGGAAAGGCTCGTCTCGCAAGCTATGACAGGCTGCTAAATGAAGATCAGAAGCAACGTGAGGAAAAACTCGAGATTTTTATCCCCAATGGTCCGCGTCTTGGAAATAAGGTGATTCTGGCAAATCATGTGGCAAAGGCTTTTGGCGAGAAGAATCTTTTCGACGACCTCAACTTTATGCTCCCACCAAATGGTATTGTCGGAGTTATTGGTCCTAACGGTGCCGGTAAGACCACACTATTTCGCCTTATAATGGGGCTTGAGAAGCAAGATGGTGGTGATTTTGAGGTAGGGGAGACCGTAAAAATTGCTTATGTCGACCAATCTCATAAAGATCTTGACCCCGAGAAGAGTGTATACGAGGTGATTTCTCAAGGCGTTGAATCGTTCCGTATGGGTGGTCGCGATATGAATGCACGTGCCTACCTTTCTAAGTTCAATTTCACCGGCGCCGACCAAGAAAAAAAGATAGGTGTGCTTTCCGGTGGTGAACGCAATAGATTGCATCTTGCTATGGCTTTAAAAGAAGAAGGAAATGTGCTTCTTCTTGACGAACCTACCAACGATATCGACGTCAATACACTTCGAGCACTTGAAGAAGGTCTGGAGAATTTTGCGGGTTGTGCCGTAGTGATAAGCCACGACCGATGGTTTCTTGACCGAATCGCTACTCACATTCTTGCATTCGAAGGAGATTCCAAAATCACTTTCTTTGAAGGAAGTTATTCCGACTACGAGGAATTCCGTAAGAAAAGAGATGGCATTGATGCAGAGACTCCTCATCGCATCCGCTATAAGAAACTCATGTGATGACACCTATAGAAATAAGTGCTGTTGATGATCCAAGAATAAAGATCTTTGCGGGGCTGACTGAAGCTCAGCTCCGCAATTCTCTTCATCCGGAAGAGGCTCTTTTCATTGCAGAAAGCCCCAAAGTGATTCGAGTGGCTCTTGATGCAGGTATGGTTCCGGTCGCTATTCTATGCGAGCGCAAGCATATATACGGCGATGCTGCCGATATAATTGCTCGCATTAAGGACATTCCTGTATATACGGGAAGTCGTGAAGAATTAGCAAATATCACAGGATATACTTTGACACGAGGTGTGCTTTGCGCAATGCGCAGGCCTCAACTCCCCTCTATTGAACAATTATGCCAAACTTCAAGGAGGGTAGTGGTGATTGATGATGTCAGTGATACGACCAATATTGGCTCGATTTTTCGCTCTGCGGCTGCATTGGGGATAGATGCCGTATTTCTTACTCCTACGGCTTGCGATCCTCTTAACCGGAGGTCTATTCGCGTTTCTATGGGCTCTGTATTCCTTATTCCTTGGACAAGGCTTTCCGGAGGGATTGATGAGTTGAAAAAATATGGGTTCAAATCTGTCGCTATGGCATTGCGTCATAATTCTGTAGATATCTCAGATCCAATTCTGAAGCAAGAACCCAAACTGGCTATAATAATGGGAACCGAAGGGGAAGGGCTGCCGATCGAGACCATAGATAATGCTGACTACGTGGTGAAAATTCCAATGCATCATGGCGTTGATTCGCTAAATGTGGCTGCAGCATCAGCCGTAGCATTCTACGCGTTAACTTAAAAATTTTTTTTTCTTAAACATAAACTTTCTCCCCAATTTCTTTGTTTAACTTTTGCCCAACAATGTCAGGGCGAAAATAACAAATGTTTAATCTAAAAAATAATAAATATTAAAAATCATGGCAAAAGAATGGATCTGCACCATCTGCGGTTATGTAGCAGAAGGCGAAAATGCACCTGAAAAATGCCCGCAGTGTGGCGCTCCTCAGTCAAAATTTAAAGAACTCGATCAAAATGAACTTCTCAAGTTCGTCACTGAGCATGTAGTAGGCGTTGCTAAAGACGTTGACGACGAAATGAAGAAGGACCTCAATAATCACTTCATGGGTGAATGTACTGAAGTTGGTATGTATCTTGCTATGTCTCGTCAGGCTGACCGTGAAGGATATCCCGAAATCGCTGATGCTTTTAAGCGTTATGCTTTCGAAGAGGCTGAACATGCTGCTAAGTTTGCTGAACTTCTCGGCGACATGGTATGGGATACTAAGACCAATCTTGAAAAGCGTATGCACGCAGAGGCCGGCGCCAATGAAGACAAGATGCGTATTGCTAAGAATGCTAAAGCCGCAAACCTCGATGCAATCCACGACACAGTGCATGAGATGGCAAAAGACGAGGCTCGCCACGGTCAAGGTTTCTATGGCTTATACCAGCGCTTCTTTGGCAATAAGAAATAATCAATAGGATTATTGAATGATATTAAGTGATATTTTTTGAATAGCCCACACCCCCTCAAAAGGAGTGTGGGTATTCTCTTTTAATCAGATATTTTCTTGTAGTCGAATCCTGTGTCATCTACTATCATATTTAGGTATAGTAGAATGACTTATTTTAAAAATATATATTTTGGGCAGACTTCTTGCAATTGACTATGGCCGCAAACGCTGCGGAATAGCCGTGACCGACACTCTTCAGATTTGTGCTAATGGGCTGACTACTGTCCGTGCTTGCGATCTTATGCAGTTTCTGAAAGATTATTGTTCCAAAGAAAGAGTTGACAAAATTATAGTTGGGCTCCCTATGCAAATGGACGGAAGCCCATCTGAAAGTTCTCGCTATATAGAGCCATTCCTCAAGCACTTAAGAAAGGATATGCCGGAAATGCCCGTGGTGAGATTTGATGAAAGATTTACTTCGACGCTTGCCCATAAGGCTATGTTAGACGGAGGACTGAGGAGAATGGCACGCCGTGACAAGGAGCTCGTGGATGAAATCGCTGCAACAATAATCCTAAACGATTACCTCTCATCATATCTTAACTCTTAACTCTCCTCGTTCAACTCTTAACTCTCCTCGTTCAACTCTTAACTCTCCTCGTTCAACTCTTCACTCTTGCTTGCACATTCCATTTTTTTTTACTAATTTTGTAAAATCTTTGAGTTTTGTAGTTACTTACATACTTATTTAGTTTTTTTTCACGTTATTCTACAAGATAATTTCAGATTCGAATTTAATATATGGCATCAAACGCAGATTCTACATTTAAACCTAACAATAAGATAGGAGAGCAAAAACTGACTCCTAAAGAATTATTCTCAGCCATTCTCGCCCAGTGGAAATGGATTCTCCTCTCTCTAATGGTATGTATTGGAATAGGAGTGCTATATCTTGCTTGGAAACCTTTCTCATATACTCGTGAAGCCCAGGTAGAAATCAAAGAAGATGGAGAAAGCGGTTCTACTTCAGCCCTTGCCATGTTTGCAGATCTTGGGATTGGTAACGCTACCAACAATCTCTACAATGAGATGGCATATTTTGAATCTCCTGATGTAATAGCACAGGTGGTGGATCGTCTCGGTCTTCAGACCAATTATAATATGAAGAAAGGTATTCGCACCACAATTCTATATGGATCAAACCTCCCCGTCACAGTCACTTTTGAGACTTTGCCTATCACTATCGGTGGCTCTTTTAAGATGAAAATTGATGAGAATGAAAACATATATTTGTGGAAGTTTAAAGTCAAAGATGATAGGGTTGATTTCAAACAGACAAAGCCAATTAAGTTTGGTGAGTCTGTCATGACCCCTCTTGGCAAAATCAAAATAGAGAAAACTCCATTCTATGGCAAAGATAAAGAGGAAGGTGACGATTTAGGATATAAGATCAACGTAGGTCGCTCTTCGCTTAAAGGAGCCGTAAAGCAATGGCTGTCAAAATTGTCGGTAAGTGAATTCCGAAAGGAGGCGTCTATTGTTGATTTATCAGTCATTGACGGATCTCCGCGTCGCGCTGAAGATGTTCTAAACACTCTAATTGAAATATATAATGAGAACTGGATTCAGAGCAAAAATGAAGTTGCTCTTGCGTCTTCCGATTTCATTGACGAGCGTCTCGTATCGTTGTCTAAGGAACTGAGCGATGTAGATTCTGATATATCTGATTTCAAATCAGAGAATCAGATTCCTGATCTCATTGCAAGTGCCACAATAAATCTGCAGGAAGAGCAAAGTGCAAGAAAGGCAATTCTTGATCTCAACAATCAGTTGCAGATGGCTAAGTATCTAAAAGATTATATTGAGAAAGATGATAATATAAGTCGTGTGATTCCTGTCAATTCCGGAATACAGAGTCCTATACTTGAGACTCAGATTGCGAATCACAATAACATGATTATTTATCGTAATTCTGTTCTTGCCAACTCATCTGCAGAGAACCCGGTGGTGCAAACGTATGATGCTCAGATTGCAGAATCTCGTGTAGGTATTATTGCCGCTGTCGAAAATCAGATTCAGCTCCTTTCGAATGACATGGCCAACATAAACAAGGAAAAACGTTCGTTCGAGAAGAATCTTTCTTCCAATCCGGAGCAAGCTCGCTTCCTTCTCAGCGTAGAGCGCCAGCAGAAAGTAAAGGAAAGCCTTTATCTTTATCTTTTGCAAAAGAAAGAGGAAAATCAGTTGAATCAGGCTTTCACTCCTTATAATACACGAATTATAGCTCGTCCGAATGGTGACTCCGAACCGACGTCTCCTAAGGCTTCTACAGTTCTGATGCTTGCTGTGATATTAGGGCTTGCTCTTCCTATAGGTACAATATATGTGAGGGAAGTTTCTAATACCAAGGTGCGTGGCAAGAACGATCTTAAAGGTCTTAGCATACCATATCTTGGTGAAATTCCTAAGGTCAATCCAAAGAAATATGATGATAAGGACCATATGGTGGTTGTTAGCCCCGGCAATAGAAACGTTGTCAATGAGGCTTATCGAGTGGTCCGCACAAACCTTAATTTCATGCTCGATGGCGAAGATAAATGTCCGGTTGTCATGGTCACAAGCTTCAACCCTGGTTCTGGCAAGAGCTTCATAACTATCAATCTTGCTATGTCGCTTGCTATTCGCGGTAAAAAGGTGCTTGTGATTGATGGGGATATGCGACGCAATTCGTCGTCAGCCTTTATTGGAAATCCTGACAAGGGTCTCGCTCAATGCCTGTTAGGGAAAGCGGATGTCAATGATGTCATCATAAGGGGTAATCTCCAGGAGAATCTTGACATACTTCCCGGAGGCAAGACGCCTCCTAATCCTACAGAGTTGCTTGAAAATGGAAGGCTTGCAGGATTGATCGATGAATTAAAAGGCAAATATGATCTCATTTTCATTGACTGCGCTCCAATACAGATGATTGCTGACGGACGAATTTTCAGTACGGTCTGCACAAACACAATCTTTGTGATGAGAACCGGTCTTTTCGAAAGAGGTTTGCTTACAGAGCTTGAAACCGTCTACCGCAGCAAGGAATATCACAACATGTGTCTGCTTCTCAACGGTACAGAATCCTCTGGCAGCTATGGAGGATACGCAGGAGGCAAAAACTATTATGCACAAAAAGACTAAAACTCTTTATGCGAGTAGAATCTAAGACTCGTTGAAAAAATAAATCATCGAAGCATCATGCTTCGATGATTATTTTTTTCACTTTCTCTACAGCTCTGTCTAAATCATCATTTACTACCCTGACATCAAACTGAGAGGCGAAACTCAATTCGAAATCAGCCTTGTCAAGCCGCTTCTTTATGACATCTTCCGCATCAGTACCTCTACCTCGGAGTCTCCTCTCCAGTTCCTCCTTGCTTGGAGGAAGGATGAAAATAGTGATTGCTTGTTCTCCAAAGCACTTCTTTACATTGATGCCTCCTTTTACGTCAATATCCATTATGAGGTTTTTCCCTTCATCCGTCACTCGCTGCACCTCACTTTTAAGCGTGCCGTAGCAAGTGCCGGGATATACTTCTTCCCACTCAACAAACTCCCCTGCATCGGCTCTTCTTTTAAACTCCTCATGGCTTATGAAATAATATTCCACACCATGCTGTTCCGTTCCTCGTGGCGCGCGAGATGTTGCAGAAACCGAAAAACCAAGGTTAAGTTCCGGATATTCCAGAAGTTTCTTGATAATTGACGACTTTCCTGTGCCGCTCGGTGCCGAAAGCACTATGATTTTCCCTTTTTTCATTTGAATAATTCAAATTCTCAAATCGCAATATTTACAAAACGTTGAGCACTTGCTCCTTGATTTGCTCCAATTCATCTTTCATCATCACCACAATCTTTTGCATCTCAGCATCATTTGCCTTGGAGCCAAGTGTGTTGATTTCTCTTCCCATTTCCTGGGCTATGAATCCCAATTTTTTCCCTTGTCCGCATGCAGGCTTTTCATTTTCCGGACCCATTGTCTCCAAGAAATAGTTGATATGGCTTCTCAAGCGAAGTTTCTCCTCAGTAACATCGAGTTTTTCTATATAGAATATAAGTTCCTGTTCAAGCCTTCCTTTATCATATTCGATAGTATTAAGGCGTGACAACTGTGTCTCAAGTTTTTCTTTGATTTTTACGACACGTTCTTTTTCAAATGGTTCTACTTTTTCAAGAAGATTTGCAATATTACTCGTTTTCTCTATAAAGAAAGTATAGAGTTTCTTTCCCTCACACTCGCGGAAATCACTAAGATTCTGAGCGGCTTCTTCACATGCATTGCGGAATGCGGTCACGTCAGCCTCATCAAGTGTCTGGAGTTGGGTTTTCATCGATTCCGGCATTCTCATCAAGATAGAAAACCAGTCTTGAGGAACACTTACGCCCAATTTTTCAGCAGCATGCTCAATCTGGCTTTTGTATGCACTCAGCACTTCCGTATTGACACATGCCGGAGCCTCCGGGGCAGTGTTCTCTACCATCACCGACAGATCTACCTTACCTCTCTCCAGTTTCTTAAGGAGCGAGTTGCGCACCTCCACTTCCAGTTCCCTGAAATATCCGGGCACACGCATGTTGAGGTCAAGTTGCTTGGAATTCAAGCTTTTTATTTCTATAGTTATCTTTTTAGTAGGCGATGTCGCGGTTCCGCGTCCGAAGCCTGTCATTGAGTATATCATGGCTATTCTCTAATTTATTCCTGATTTAAAGTTTATTCAGTTTTAATCAAAAAATATTCTCAAATCCCTTATCCTTGACTCATGATCATTGGTTATTGACTCTTGTCCCCAAGATTCATTATGCAAAGTTAACTAATTATTGCCACAAAGGCAAATATTATTTAAAAATGTCTTGCTTATATCATCATTTTTCACTACATTTGCGTTTGATTTAATGGGGATGGATAATATTATGCATAGTGAATTAAGAATTAACTTTAATATAACCTGAAATATGAACAACGAAGAATTGTTGAATCAAGTAAAGGCAAAAGCCGAACAGTGGCTTGGTCCTCAGTACGATGAAGAAACTCGCGCTGCAGTGAAGCAGCTTCTCGATGCAGAAGACAAAACAGACCTCATCGAGGCATTCTACAAAGACCTTGAATTTGGAACCGGTGGTCTGCGCGGAATTATGGGTCCTGGCACCAACCGCATGAACATTTACACAGTAGGTATGGCTACACAAGGCCTTGCAAACTATCTGAAAGATTGCTTCAAGGATCTTCCTCAGATTTCCGTTGCAATTGGTCATGACGTGCGCAACAACTCGCGTAAGTTTGCCGAACTCGCTGCCGATATTTTCTCAGCCAACGGCATTAAGGTTTATCTTTTTGATGCTTGCCGTCCAACCCCTGAAGTCAGCTATGCTATCCGTCACCTCGGTTGCCAGAGCGGCGTTATGGTCACTGCCAGCCACAATCCGAAGGAATACAATGGCTATAAGGCTTACTGGAGCGATGGCGCTCAGATGATTGCACCACATGATGTTGAGACTATCGCTTACGTGAATAAAATCACATCAGTTGATCAGATTAAGTTCACTCCTAACAAGGATCTTATCCAGATTATCGGCAAGGATGTCGACGAACCCTATTTGAAGGAAATCCATGCTCTTTCTCTGTCGCCTGAAGCTGACAAGCGTCATGCAGACATGAAGATAGTCTACACACCGATCCATGGCACCGGCTCTATGCTGATGTATGATTCTCTCAAGATGTGGGGCTTCGAGAATGTGATCCATGTTCCTGAGCAGGATGTTCAGTCAGGCGATTTCCCGACAGTGGTTTCTCCAAACCCGGAGAATCCAGAGGCTATGGCTATGGGTATTGCAAAGGCTAAGGAAGTTGGAGCAAGCCTCGTGCTTGCTTCCGATCCGGATGCTGACCGCGTTGGTCTTGTAGTTCGTGATGGCAAGGGTGAATATCAGCTAGTCAACGGCAACCAGATCCTTATGATTTTCCTCTACTATCTCATGACCCGCAACAATGAACTTGGTCTTATGAAGGGCAATGAGTATGTAGTGAAGACTATCGTTTCTACAGAAGCAGTTAAGCGTATCGCTGACAAGAACAATGTCCGTATGTTTGACGTGTTTACAGGCTTCAAGTGGATTGCAAACGTAATGCGTGAGCAGGAAGGCACAGGCCGCTATCTTGGTGGAGGTGAGGAAAGCTACGGTTTCCTTGCAGAGACTTTTGTTCGCGATAAGGATTCTATCTCTGCAGTGCCTCTTATGTGCGAGATCGCAGCTTGGGCAGCAGATAAGGGAATGGACCTCTATGAGCTCCTTAAGGAAATTTACTTCGAGATTGGCTTCAGCCGTGAGCGTGGTGTCAGCGTAGTCCGTCCCGGAAAGAGTGGTGCAGAGGAGATTGTTGCAATGATGAAGAATTTCCGTGAGAATCCTCCAAAGCAAATCGCAGGCAGCGATGTAGTGATGGTTAAGGATTATCTTGATCTCAACTGCAAGAACCTCAAGACCGGTGAACTCACTAAGATGGATATGCCTACTACAAGCAACGTGCTTCAGTTCTTCACTGAAGCAGGCGACAAGGTATCAATCCGTCCATCAGGTACAGAACCAAAGATCAAGTTCTACGTAGAAGTTCGCGAAGACCTCAAAGACAAGGATCAATATGAGGAAGTAGTAAAGAAAGCAGATGCTCATATCGATCAAGTCTTGAAAGACCTCAACGTCTAAATTATGGAAAGCAGGTTTTCCAACCTGCCCGATTAATCTTTAATCTTTAATAATTTATCTTTAAAGATGAAGCTTTCCTGGCGACCAGGGACCATGATTTATCCTCTTCCGGCAGTTCTCGTCACTTGTGGCGCAACTCCGGAAGAAT
>CAMWQF010000032.1 GCA_947176285.1 uncultured Porphyromonadaceae bacterium | reverse complement strand
TGATGCCACAGCAGGTAAGGCTGCAAAAATTGCAAGTCCGAATGCAACAATGGTAGATTTTTTCATATTTTTCCTTTTTTTGTCTGCAAATTTAATAACTATTTTTTAAATTCCCAACAAAATCACAAAAATAAGCCGCGCTCTCTCAGCGCGGCTCTTCGTGTTAAACATGGTATAGGATTAGACTTTTAGTATCTATTATTCAAAATATTTTATGCTCTTGCAACTTCCGTCAGAATAATGAATCTGTTTTATCAAGAGTCCTTTAGCATCCGGTCCGACCTTGTATCCTTGCAGATTATAGTATTCCACCGAAACTACTTCCTTAGAAGCCATTTCCGATTCCATTTCCTCCACTTCCGTACGGTTGGCAAGAGTGCGGAGCGCCGCATGCACAGCGTAGTAAGCCTCTTTCGGCTGCACGCTGCCATCGAAGAGAAGCGGATTGTTCTCTCTCCAAGAATCTGGATCACATAGGCCCCATATCATTACAGTAGGACAATTCTCTTCTGATAGTGCTGCCAATATTGTAGCGCAATAATCTTCTGCCTGACGTTTGGCTGCATCATCTGCTTTGGGATCTGCCTGTGCTATATCCAACTCTGTGATTATGCACTTCAAGCCAAGGTCTTTATATCGGCGGATATTATCTTTAAGTTTCTTAGCGTTCAACTGTCCGGTAGTGATGTGGCACTGCAGACCTACTCCATCAATTGGAGTGCCTTTCTCTACAAGTTTCTTTACAAGATTATAATATGCTTCTGCTTTCGGATCTCCCATGAATTCAACTCCATAGTCATTGATATATAGAAGTGCATCCGGATCCGCCTCATGTGCCATGCGGAATGCCTGGTCGATGAATTCTTCTCCTATCACGTTATACCATACTGTAGAACGCATCTTATACCCGTTAGGATTGCTCCACACTACGCTCTGGTCATCGTCAAGACATTCGTTCACAACGTCCCATTCGCGAATCCTGCCCTTAAGACCACCAGCCACGCCGTTTATATGATCTCTCATTATCTCCGTGAGTTGACTCTTGGTCCAATTATGGTTGTTTTTCTTGCCATCTGAAGATATCCATGAAGGCACTTGGGAATGCCACACCAAAGTATGGCCTCTCATCTCCATGCCGTTTTTCTCAGTGAAATTAAGTTGCTCACGTGGTTGAGAAAGACTGAAGTTCCCTTTGCTCGGTTCTGTAACATCAATCTTCATAGCATTTTCAGATACGCCGAGATTGAATTCCCTCGCTATTGCAATAGCTTTAGCATCATTCCCACTGTTTAGATTGATATTCCAGGAAGAAATTGCCACCCCGATTGACTTCTTTACCATGTCAGCATAATCGCGCAGAGGAGTCGGATCGTCGTAGTCAACTGTCCAGTCTACTATATAGTCGCTGTTATTATCTCCGTCGAGCACCTTAACGTCTTCCTGTATAGTGTCACCCTGTCCGGAATAGTCAGTAGAAACCACAGTTGCTACAACTTCATAGCCTGTATCCGTAGAAATTTCCTTCAGTTCCCACGTGTATGCCTTAGGATACTGGATGCGGAAATTCCAACCTTCAACTTCTTCGGTAGATTTTCCTCCGGCAGAAATCAGTGTAAAACTGTCGCCTGCCTTTAAGTTGGCATTCTCTCCAAGTTTTATCTCAAGAATCGGCATTGCTCCCGACATTTCGTATACTTCATCACGCGGATTGAGCATTATATTGCCTGATACATCAAGACGTGTGGCAGCGTCCGAGCCATTTACATTGAAAATCAGCCTTGATGTGGGATGCAGCTTGAGGTCGCAGCCTTTCCCGTTGACAAAATCTGCTATAGCCAAAGATGTTCCTTTGTTGTCTCCGGGTTCCAAGTATCCATAGATGTCTGCCATGCCGGAAATATTACCCGAACCTCCGAGGCATCCATCTGCAAATACCATTACGCCAACGGCATTCTCACCTATACCTACACCACCTGGAAGTTTCTGTTCCTTGGCAGCTGCAGCATCATTACTGATAAGAAGTTTGCCCCCTACTACTGTCACTATGCCGGTGATACGGTTGTTGTTGCCCGTAATGGAATATGTTCCTGCTCCTTCTTTCACGATACCCACCATCGATGTGCCTTCGGCAGCAATCTTTCCTGCAAGTTCAGAGTCTTTACCGTCTGATCCGACAAGATAATATACTCCCTTCTGCTTATTGCCTTTGTAGTAGCCCATCAATTGACTACCCGGCTCCATAAGCAGTTGACCGATACGGTGTGCCCGTGCATTGTTGCCATCTTCTCCCGCTATAGTCGCCCCTTCATGAAGCACCACCTTATTATTGGCAAGAAGTGTTGTAAATCTACCTTCCTTGATTGCTGTTTTCACATTGCCGGCATCAAACTTCACGCCGCCGTGAGAAAGGATCTTGCCGTAGAACCCTGCTTTGACAGATTCGTTGACTTCCGGCCAAGGATAAATATGCACCTCACCGCTAAATCCGCTCCAATCAGGAATCGCACCTGAATTGTTGCCGATGTAAGATCGCTCTCCGCCTGAATGTATGTTTAGGATTCCTGAACCCTTTATAGGTGAAAGCCAGTATGTATAGCGAGATGTATAAACATTGAGTTCGGTCCCTGCCGGTATCATGATTCCTTCGCCATACTCCGTATACTTAGAAGAAGTGCTCGAAGGATCGCTGAAATTCAATTTTCCATCCTCATATACGTTGTAGTCCGGACCTTTGATTCGCACATCATCAATATAATAATCCGAATCCTCCGAATTAAAACCTATGCGCAGATATGGGGAAGTGTTGTCTGCCGAAACTCCTGAAGGGGAATAAGTCCAGGTCTTCCAAGTAGACACTGCACCATATGACGGCCAACTTTCTTCATACAGTTTTTCTTCCCCAAGAAATATCTGGAAATTCTTCCATTCACCGCAAGGGTCGTTCTTATGACGGCATATTTTCACCGACACGGTCTCGACACGGTCGGAAAAGTTTACACCGGCAAATTCTGATGGAAGTTCAAACTCCACATGGTCATTCCAGCCATGGTTGGTGATGTGGAGCACCTTATTGTTAGAATTCTTCGGATCAGCCTCAACCACCGCTGTTGTCGTGGATGTGTCTCCGAAATTATTCCACACCTTAAAAGTCTGTCCTATCTCGCAATCTTCAAAATCGCACACCAGATAGTTGGCGGCGCCGGCGGTCGAAGACCATAAGGCAACCAATCCTAATCCAAATATTTTCAGAAATCGATTCATAACTTAAGTATTGATGAATGCAAAATTACAAAAAACCATACACATCACTCATATACGTATGTCAACAAAACATTCAAATCCGTAACCGGCACTCCCACTCTCATTCCATCCTGTATCCAACCCTGGAGAATGCTTAATTCTCCTTTAAAATTTCAAAGCATCATGACTGCTCTTAGCGTCTGTGAATATAAATATGAAAAAACTGTGAGCGCACGCTTAAACCCTTATTCAGATAGCCGCAAAAGAGTTGCTAACTGAAAGTTCAAATGTTAATGGTTGTAAAAAGCCATCAAAATATTGGGATATTTCGGTAATTTTTGTTTATTTTGCATTTTCTAAGGCTCCGACCGCTTTGTGGCCGGATGTATCTTAGCATATATACGAAGAATATGGGTAAGATCATAGCTATTGCAAATCAAAAAGGTGGAGTAGGAAAAACCACCACAGCCTTCAACCTCGGAGCATGCCTTGCTGTCGAAGGCAAAAAGGTTCTGCTCGTCGACGCTGATCCCCAGGCCAACGCCACTTCCGGCCTTGGACTTGACGGCAACACCGCCCCGGCATCAATCTACGAATGCATCGTCGACGACTATCCTATCCTTGACAGCATTGTCAAGTCAGACATCGAAGGTCTCGACGTAATCTGCTCCCGAATCGACCTCGTCGGTGCGGAAGTCGAACTCATGAACCGCAGGGAACGCGAAAAAGCACTCCTGCGAGTACTCTCCCCAATCAAAGATCGTTACGACTATATACTCATCGACTGCTCCCCATCCCTGGGCATAATCACCGTCAATGCCCTCACTGCCGCCGACTCCGTGATCATTCCGGTGCAGTCAGAATATTTTGCCCTCGAAGGAATTTCTCAGCTCCTCAATACTATCCGTATTATCAAGAGCAGACTAAAGCCGACTCTCGAAATTGAAGGATTCCTCCTCACTATGTATGATGCCCGACTGAGACTGGCAAATCAGATTTTCGAGGAACTTAAAGGGCATTTTGGCGACATGGTATTCAGCACAGTTATACCACGCAACATCAAACTCTCCGAGTCTCCAAGCCACGGGCTGCCGGTGATACTTTACGATCCCGATTCCCGCGGTGCCATCGCATATGTGCAGCTCGCCAAGGAACTCACAGCCAGAAACAGAAAGAAAACCCAACAACACACCTGATTATAAATGGCAATACGACGCAATGCTCTCGGACGCGGTCTCGACTCCCTTATCGGTATCTCTGAAGTGAGAACCGACGGAGGAAGCGCTATCTCCGAGATTGACATAAATTCAATAACCCCCAATCCCGACCAGCCACGCAGATCCTTCTCTGACGAAGGTCTCGACGAACTGGCGGCTTCCATTCGTGAACTCGGTATTATCCAGCCTCTTTCCCTCCGGACTGCCCCTGATGGCGGCTACCAGATTATTGCCGGCGAACGTCGTTGGAGGGCTGCCCAGCGTGCCGGACTATTCACCGTGCCCGCTTATGTGCGCACTGCATCAGATTCCGAGGTCACCGAGATGGCTCTTATCGAGAACATTCAGCGCGAAGACCTTAATGCTATTGAGGTGGCTCTCGCTTTCAAAAAACTTCTCGACTCCTACGAACTCACGCAGGAACGTCTTAGTGAACGTGTTGGGAAATCACGTAGCGTAATCACAAATCATCTCCGTCTTCTAAAACTTCCGGCTGAAATCCAGATCGCTCTCCGAGACAAAAAACTCGATATGGGACATGCCCGGGCTCTCCTTTCTATCGAGGACGCAAAACTCCAGCTGAAGATTTTCAAGCAGATTCTTAAAGACGGACTTTCCGTCAGGATGGTGGAGAAAATCGCACGTGACGCCGCTGATGGTATTCTCCATGACAATAATACGAAAAAAGATCAACGTCAACAGAATCATGACTACGATTTCTTCGTCAAGGATCTGCAGCACTATTTCCCAACCCCCGTCAAATTCTCTCGTAATGAAAACGGGAAAGGGAGCATCACTTTGAAATTTGACAACGACGAGCAACTCATGCAACTTGTCAATGCGTTTGAGAACATGAAGAAATGAAACAGTCTATCTGCATTTTCCGACTACTGACCCTCACCGTGCTTTGGGCTCTGTGCGGCGCATCGTATGCCTGCGCTCAGTCGTCGGATCCGGATGCCCTGCCACTCCCGGGCGATTCTATTGTCGATGCCGAGTTGCTGGTAAAGACCCCGATTGATGCAGAACTGACTGAAGAGGATGGCCATACGGTGGTGGTAGCCGACGACTATCCTTATGGATTCAATGGCAAGAAGATTTTCAATCCGGATCCTATGAGAGCCGTTTGGATGTCTGCCCTCTTCCCGGGGCTCGGACAGATATACAACCGACGATACTGGAAACTGCCAATTGTGGTGGCTGGGTTCATGGGACTTGGCTACGGATTAAGTTGGAACAATACTCAATATCAAGATTATTCCAACGGCTACATGGACCTCATGAGCGGCGACCCCAACAAGAAATCTTACATGAATTTCTTCCCCCCTAACACTGATGAGGACTCTCTTGACAAGAACTGGCTTAAATCAGTGCTACAAGCCCGAAAGAATTACTTCCGACGAAACCGTGACCTTTGCATCATTTGCATGGTCGGTGTATATTTGATAGCGATCATCGATGCTTACGTCGACGCTCAACTTGCACATTTCGACATCAGCCCCGACCTCTCTATGGATATTAGCCCCGGATTCTCCACCGACCCGATCACCCGAAAATACTCAATCGGACTCAACTGGGCGTTCACCTTCTGAAAATACTTCTCTCCTATAAGATAATTATAAATATGCATTAAGAATTAAAATAATTATGCGCAAAACCATATTTCTGTCATTCGCTCTTCTTACTCTTTCCGCGACTTCTGCTTTCGCGGCAAATCCAAACGTGCTCGACCTCAAGACCTCTATCACTGATGACGCTATTGTGTTCCCGGAAGCATTTGAGCAAGACACGCAAAAACTTCTCGAAGGATGGTTTATGCGCAACTACACCGCCGGCGACAATAGTTATTCTTCTAAGAAAGATGTAGAGACTTCTGACGCTACCATTGAGAAGAGACTTGCCGCTATGCCCACTGTCATTGAGATGCCTTTCAATCCGATAGTGCGCCAATACATCGACCGATACACGAAAAACGGACGCCAGCAACTGGCTGCGATCCTCGGACTCGGGCTATATTATATGCCGATCTTCGAGCAGGCTCTTGAAGAAAAAGGACTTCCTCAGGAACTCAAATATCTCCCCGTAATCGAATCTGCACTTGACCCGAATGCGGTTAGCAAACATGGCGCCACCGGGCTTTGGCAATTGATGCTTGCCACTGGAAAAGGACTCGGTCTCGAATGCTCAAGCCTTGTCGACGAGCGTCGCGACCCTTATATGTCGTCGAAAGCGGCTGCCGAACTTCTCAAGCAACTTTATGACACTTACGGAGATTGGAGCCTTGCAATTGCTGCCTACAATTCCGGTCCTAACGCTGTCAACAAGGCGATACGACGTGCCGGGATTGATCCTTCCAAAGCCGATTTCTGGAGCATTTATCCTTATCTCTCGGATGAGACACGTGGATATGTCCCGATGTTTATTGCCGCCAACTATGTAATGACTTATTATCCACAGCATAACATCAACCCTGTGCTTCCTGTGAAACCTATTGTCACAGATACTGTCGGGGTTCCGGAACGTGTGCATTTCGACCAAATATCAGCTGTGCTTGGTCTGCCGATGGATGAACTCAAGATTCTGAATCCACAATATCGTGAGAATATTATACCGGGCACTCCCGAACATCCTTATATGCTCGTGCTTCCTTCTAAGCAAATACAGGCTTATATCATGAGCCACGACCAGATCTTGGCTTATCAGTCAGACAAGTATCGCCAGCGCACAAATGTTCAGCCCGCTACTGCTTCATCTGCTGCTTCTCAGGCTGACAACGCCGTTGCTGCTGCTGAGCCTGCCGGCCAAGCCTCTCCGGTGGCATCCCTTTCTCCTACTACAGTCACTCACAAAGTGGTTGCAGGAGAGACCCTCAATTCAATTGCTGCTAAATATGGGGTTCAAGCCGCTGACATCAGATCTGCCAACAATCTCCGCAGAAGTGCTGTCAGAGTCGGACAAGTGTTGACTATCAATAATGTGGCTCCCGAAATCGCAGATGCAGCGAAAGAGGAGATGGAAAAACTCGTGGCAATGGTGGTTGCCGACAATGCAGCCGAAACACGCCAATCTGCTCCTCAAGCCCAGACACAGGCGCAATCTAAGCAAACGTCGGCTTCCAAGACCAATGCGAGTGCAAGCAAATCTTCCTCTAACCGCCAGACTGCCTCAAAGAGCACTTCAAAGACCACTCAAAAATCCACATCTCGAAAGGCTACCACTCACAAAATCCAAAGCGGTGAGAATCTCGGTAGAATTGCCAAGAAATATGGTGTGACTGTCGACGCCCTTAAGAAAGCCAACGGATTGAAGAGTGATGCTATACGTGCCGGTGCTGAACTCAAAATCCCCGCTAAGAAATAAGATATGAAAGATTTCATCAGATTTCTCCGCCGTTTTGCTCGTCCCTATTTAGGCACGATCTCGTTGAGTATATCCTTCAATATAATCAACGGCTTGATGACGGTGTTTTCTTTTGCTTTCATCATCCCGATTCTTCAGGTGATTTTCGGGCTTCAACAAAAGACATATCACTTTAAGCCATGGGATTCTCCCGATTTCATGGACACAGTGACTAATAATTTCTATTATTTCACCGGATATATCATTGAGTCTCAAGGAGAATCAAAAGCACTTGCCATTTTAGGCTTCATTTTTGTGCTGATGACTCTTGTAAAAGTGCTGACGGGATATATGAGCGAATACTTCACAATCCCGATGCGCAACGGCGTGGTGCGCGACATACGCAATGCCATGTATTCCAAAATCCTTTCTCTCCCTATAGGATATTTCAGCGGCGAACATAAGGGCGACATTATGGCTCGAATGAGTGGAGATGTGAATGAAGTGGAGGCTTCCGTAATGTCTTCTCTCTACGCTCTTTTCCGCTATCCTATGCTCATCATCATCTATCTTGCCACAATGATTGCCATAAGCTGGAGGCTTACGCTTTTTGTGTTCGTTCTCCTGCCTGTAATGGGATGGGTGATGGGTACAGTAGGTAAGAAACTGAAGGCACAAAGCCTTCGCACAATGCAGATTGGCGGACAGATTCTATCCACTTTAGAAGAAAGCCTTGGTGGCTTGCGGATCATCAAAGCATTCAATGCAGAAAAGCAAATGGATTCCCGATTCAAGAATGAGACGCAAAGTTATGTAAAGTCAGCCAACGCTATGCTGCGCCGCCAGGCTCTCGCTCACCCTATGAGCGAATTCCTCGGCACTATCGCTGTAATGGTGGTGCTATGGTTTGGCGGAACTCTAATTCTTTCCGGTACCTCTCAAATTGATGCAGCCTCCTTTATTTTCTACATGACTATCTTCTATAGCATCATTAATCCGGCTAAAGACCTCTCCAAAACCGGATATTCTGTCCAAAAGGGCATGGCGGCTCTCGCACGTATCGACAAGATTCTTGATGCTGTCAATCCAATAAAAGATCCTGGGAATCCTGAAAAATTCCTTCCTGAAACCACTGAAGACACTCCGGCAATCGAGTTCAAAGACGTTTCATTCCATTATGACGATGATGAGAGAATCGTGCTCGACCATATAAACCTAACGGTGCCTAAAGGTCATACCGTTGCTATCGTGGGACAATCCGGATCCGGGAAATCCACTCTCGTAGATCTCATACCACGATTCTATGATGTCACCGAAGGAGAGGTTCGCGTGAAGGGCCACGATGTCAGGGATGTCAAAGTGGTAGATCTTCGGGGGCTTATGGGAAATGTCAACCAGGAGGCAATCCTTTTCAACGACACTTTCCGCAACAATATTGCCTTCGGCAACGAAGATGCTACTCAAGAGGAAGTGGAACGTGCTGCAAAAATCGCAAATGCTCATGATTTTATAATTGCCACACCTGAAGGTTATGACACTATGCTCGGCGACAGAGGATGCCGGCTTTCAGGTGGTGAACGGCAACGCATCAGCATAGCCAGGTCTATTCTCAAGAATCCCGATATTCTGATTCTCGATGAAGCCACTTCAGCACTCGACAACGAAAGTGAACGTCTCGTGCAGGAAGCACTAGACCGACTAATGGCTGACAGAACTACAATAGTGATTGCCCATCGGCTCTCCACCATCGTAAATGCCGACATGATATGCGTGATGAAAGATGGACGCATCATTGAGACCGGCACTCACTCTGAACTCCTCGCCCTCAATGGACAATACGCCCGACTCCACGCACTCTCCTCATAATCAACACCACAACCAGACTAATTAGACTAATTAGCCCAATTAGACTAATTAGACTAATCAACCCAATCACTCCAAAATCTGAAAACTACATAGCCATGACAAATATAGCAGTCTTCGCCTCCGGCACCGGCTCTAACGCCGTAAACTTAGTTAAAGCCTTCAATTCCGGCAATCGCATACATGTAGCTCTTTGTCTCACTGACAAAGAGAACGCACCCGTGATTGAAAAAATGAAAGATCTCGGAGTAGAGACTATCTTCTTCCCAAGATCTGTATGGAAAGAGGAGCCTCAAGTCATCCTCGACATTCTACGCTCCCACGACATATCGGTGATTGCCCTTGCAGGATTCCTTTGCTTCCTTAGCGATGAAATTGTAAACGCTTACGAAGGAAAAATCCTCAATATCCATCCTTCTCTCCTGCCTGCATATGGAGGCAAAGGGATGCATGGAGCCAATGTGCACAAGGCTGTCATTGAGGCGGGAGATTTAAAAAGCGGTGCAACTGTCCATATCGTCACGAGCGAAATTGATGCAGGACCAATCGTTGTGCAGAAAGAAGTTGCGGTGCTTCCCGACGACACTCCCGAATCGCTCGAGGCAAAAGTGCACGAAGTGGAATATCAGGCATTTCCGGAAGCCATAATGAAGATTGTGGCATCCCTAACGCCACCGGCCATCCCAAAAAGCGTCGACGATGCTTGGGCTGAGGCTCTCGGCGTGCCAAACAATGTCCCCCCGATTCCAAAAAATGACAATATTAATCAGACCGGTCCGACAAGTCCGACAAGTCTGACAGGTCAGACTGCTCCGACAGGTCCGACAGCTTCGATCAGTCCGACTGCTCCGACATCTACGACTTCCATGGCTCTCACAAAGGAAGGAATGCCTCCAACATACCTTGTATGGTCGGTGATCATGACAATTCTATGCTGCACAATTCCCGGAATTGTAGCTATTATTAATTCCGCACAAGTCAGTTCTAAATTCTATCAAGGTGATATAGAAGGAGCTAGCCGAGCATCCAGAAATGCCGAAATCTGGATTATAGTGTCATTCGTGCTTGGAGTAATCTCCAACACACTATACATCCCCCTTGCTCTGGCAGGACTCTTCTAATCCTTAAAAAGTCATAAGAAAAGGGCGCGCCATATGGTGCGCCCCAATATTTTTCCATAACTCCGATTCCCCCAATTTTCCGATTCCTCCGATCCCCCCGATTCCTCCGATTTCTCCGACTCTGAAAATTTTAAGACTGCCGTCTGATTGTAAACTCAAAAAGATCCTCGAAGCAATCCCTCCACTCATTTTCCGGAAGCATCTTCAGCAGAGATTCACTCTCATCCCTCATCCTCTCCATAACTGAATATGCATATTCTATTCCCCCCTTATCCTTAGCATACTCAATAAGTGAATGTATCTCTTCATCAGTAAGATCGCCACGCACCAAAAGAGCACGCATCGCCGATCCTTCCTCCCCATCATCTGTATTGACGGCATATATCAAGGGGAGGCTCACTTTATTCTCGCGAAGGTCATTGCCTGTAGGCTTCCCCACCTCCTTGTCTTCAAAATAATCGAAAATATCATCCTTAATCTGAAAACATAGTCCGAGCAAGCGGGCATACTCCACAAGATTATTGATCTCAGCATCCGATGCTTTCGTAGTCTCTGCCCCCATCTTTACACATTTCATGAACAAGGATGCGGTCTTTTTCCCTATGACATCGAAATAACGGCTTTCATCTATCGACCTGTCTCTCGCATTCGAAATCTGGTCTATCTCTCCAAGCGACAGTTCCTTGCCAAGTTCAGCCACCGACACCACTGCCTTCATATCCTCTGTCCGGATTGCCTCCTGAAGCGCCGTGCTGACAAAGAAATCGCCTACCAGCACCGCAATTCTATTATCAAAATCTTTGTTGAGTGTCGGGGTCTTGCGCCTGTATTCTGCATTATCCACTACATCATCATGAATCAGCGTTGCATTATGTAGCATCTCAAGCGATGCGGCTGCATGAAGTGTGGATTCATTGATTTCTCCAAACAGACGGGCACTCAGCAACACCAGCAGCGGACGAATCTGCTTCCCTTTTGTACGCAGATACTGATCCACCACCATGCCCATCAGCGGGTCGGTTGTGGATAAACTTGTGCGGATGATAGCATTCATCGCATCAAGTTCTGCACCTAATTGGTGACGGATTTTTTCGATTGCTGTTTTCGACATTATTCTGATCAGATCGGGTCGGAACACTCGTTTTCCGAATTTCTCCACAAAATTACAAAATATTTTTGCATTTTCGGCACTACTATCACAGATATTTATTATTTTTGTAGCGCAGAAGTGCATTTTTGCCCTTCAGCCACCTAAATCATTCTTTACAGACCCTTATATATGGAAGAAAAGAGGCTTTTCCTTCTCGATGCATACGCACTCATTTTCCGTGCTTACTATGCACTAATCAAAATGCCGCGCACCACGAGCGATGGCTTCAACACATCTGCTATCTTCGGCTTCGTCAATACCCTCGAGGAGGTGATTCGAAAGGAAAAGCCCACTCATATCGCTGTTTGCTTCGACCCTCAGGGTCCTACTTTCCGATCGGAACTGCTCGATTCTTATAAAGGAGAGCGTCCGGACACTCCGGAAGACATCAAACGCTCGATCCCAATAATAAAGGAGATTATCAAATGCTACGGGATTCCAATTCTCGAATCTCCTGGGTATGAAGCGGATGATGTGATCGGCACGATGGCTACTCGAGCCTCGAAAGAGGGATTTACTACTTTCATGATGACTCCCGACAAAGATTTCGGGCAGCTTGTAGGTCCTAATGTGATCCAATATAAACCCTCCTACCGTGGACAAGACTTTGAACTCCGTGGAGAAAAAGAAGTCTGCGAGCGATACGGAATAGAGCGCACAAGCCAGGTCATCGACCTTCTTGCCCTCATGGGCGACAAAATCGACAACATCCCCGGTTGCCCGGGTGTTGGAGAAAAAACCGCTCAAAAACTGATTGCCGATTTCGGGTCGGCAGAAAACATCATTGCCCAATCTTCCCAATTGAAAGGTGCATTGAAAAAGAAAATCGAGGAGAATGCCGCTTTGATCATGCTCTCGAAAGATCTTGCCACAATCCGCACTGATGTGCCTGTCGACGCCACCCCGGATAGCCTTGCTCTCGGAGAAGTGGACAAGGATAAGCTTTTCGCCATTTTCAAAGACCTCGAATTCAAGTCACTCATAGACCGCGTCGGTCGCCGGCTGATGGCTGAAAAATCCGGCACAACACCCTCGGGTAATCTTAACGCTGCTCCTGCCAAGACTGCAAAAGCATCCTCTTCTTCCCAGCCATCTCTTTTCGATTTCGACGTGGAGGAGGCAGAGATAATTCTCCCCGAAGATTCTCCGGCTCCAGGCTCATTGGCAGAAGGCTGCACACATGTGGCTGATGCTGAAGCCCTGAAGGCAATGGCTGATGCTGTAAAAAAAGCAAAAATCTCTGGCATACATATGGCGGCTAATGGGGAAAACGACATGGAAGCCGTATGGCAAACCACCGGCATCTCAATCCCTGACGGTCGGTCTTGGATAGTTGACTCTTCTCTTCCAAATGGAATAGAGACAATCCTGGAAATCCTTTCCGATCCCGATATTCTTAAGGTATCTGCTTCTGCAAAACGAGATATGGTGATAGCACGCCGCCATCGCAAAGACCGCGACTCAAATCCCTTAAGTATCCGCAATTTCTACGATGTTTCTATCGCCCACTATCTCCTGGAACCTGAAATGCGTCATTCTCCGGAAATCCTCGCAGAGAAATATCTCGGATACATCATATCTCCCAATTCCAATTATGGGGAACTTGCTTCATTATGCCTGAAATTGAAAGATATTTTCGAGCCTGCTCTTGAAAAGGAGATGATGACTTCGTTGATGACTGACATAGAACTCCCGTTGGTGCCTGTCCTTGCCGATATGGAATACACCGGCGTACGCATCGACACTGCCGCATTAGCAGCTGCAGCTGATGGAATGGAGGAACGCTCGAAGCAATTATGCTCTGAAATCTTTGAGATTGCGGGCGAGGAATTCAATGTGGCGAGCCCGGCACAAGTCGGAGAAATACTCTTCGGGAAAATGCAACTCGACCCGAAGGCAAAAAAGACTAAGACCGGACAATACTCCACTTCTGAGGAAATTCTCGAAAAACTTGCTTGGAAGAGTCCCATTATCGGGAAAATTCTTGAGTTCCGCCAAATCAAGAAACTGCTGTCCACATATCTGAATGCACTCCCCGAAACGATAAACAAAGCTACAGGAAAGATTCATACTAACTACAATCAGACGGTGACTGCCACCGGACGACTCTCTTCTTCTTCTCCCAATCTTCAAAATATCCCGGTCCGCGATGAAATGGGGCGCGACATCCGGCGCGCTTTCATACCGGATCAGGGGCATCTTTTCCTCTCTGCCGACTATAGCCAGATAGAACTCCGCCTTGTTGCTGATTTTGCCAACGACGAGACCATGATTGAGGCATTCCGGAAAGGTGATGATATCCATGCTATAACGGCTGCTAAAATCAACCACGTTCCGCTTGAAGATGTTACGCCCGACGAACGCCGCAAGGCAAAGACAGCCAACTTCGGAATCCTATACGGCATCACGGCATTTGGGCTCGCCTCCAGATTGCAGATTCCCCGCCAGGAAGCAAAGGAACTCATCGATGGATATTTCGCCACTTTCCCGGCTATTCATAAGTATATGAGCGACAGCATACAGGAAGCCCAAGAACATGGATATGCCATTACTCGCATGGGACGCAAACGTCGACTCCCCGACATCAACAGCAAGAATCCCGTGGTCAGGGGTTATGCTGAGCGCAATGCCATCAACGCTCCCGTACAAGGCACAGCCGCCGACGTAATGAAGCTCGCCATGGTGCGTATCTGGCAAGAAATGCAGGAAAAGCGCTTGCAATCGAAGATGATCATGCAAGTGCACGACGAATTGAACTTCGATGTGGTGCCCGGCGAAGAAGGGCAGTTGCAAGAATTAGTGGAACGCTGCATGCAATCTGCATGGTCAGGCAAAGTTCCCCTCACAGCCTCCGCAGGCATTGGCTCCAACTGGCTCGAAGCCCACTAAGCCATAATTTAATTGAGAATGGAGAATTATTATACAGTGACTTTATTAAGGACTCAGTCTAAGACTAATTAGTCTAATTGGTCTAATTTGACTAATTCAACTAATTCAACTAATATAATTATTAAGATTTATAAATTATGAGCAATATCAAAAGCATCGGTATCCTTACATCAGGCGGTGACGCCCCCGGCATGAATGCCGCAATACGTGCCGTCACTCGCGCCGGAATCTATTCCGGTTTCAAAGTTTTCGGTATTTATCGTGGATATAAAGGTCTTATATCCGACGAAATCGAAGAATTCTCCACTCAAAACGTGTCAAACATCATCCAACGTGGCGGCACGATCCTCAAGACTGCACGTTGCAAAGAATTCGAAACCCCGGAAGGACGCCAGTGCGCCTACGACGTGCTTAAACGCCACGGCATTGATTCTCTTTGTGTGATCGGAGGAGACGGGTCGCTCACCGGTGCTCGCATCTTCGCCAACGAATTTCAGTTCCCCATCGTCGGTCTCCCCGGCACTATTGACAACGACCTCTATGGCACTGACTGGACCATTGGTTACGACACAGCCCTCAACACTATCATGGAATGCGTCGACAAAATCAGAGATACTGCCACCAGCCACGAACGTCTATTCTTCATTGAAGTGATGGGACGCAATGCCGGATTCCTCGCTCTCAACGGTGCTATCGCTGCGGGTGCTGAGGCTGCAATCATCCCGGAAATATCTACTGAGGTCGACCAGCTTGCCGAACTTATCCAAAATGGTTTCCGCAAATCTAAAAACTCGTCTATCGTGCTTGTGGCTGAATCTCCAATCACCGGTGGCGCTATGGGTCTTGCCCAGCGTGTGAAAGAGGAATATCCTAACTACGATGTGCGTGTCTCAATCCTTGGACACCTCCAGCGTGGCGGCAGCCCGACTGCTCTCGACCGCATTCTCGCTTCCCGCATGGGAGCCGCTGCTGTCGATGCCATTCTCGACGACCAACGAAATGTGATGATCGGCATACGCAACGATGAAATCGTCTATGTGCCATTCGTAAAGGCAATCACAAAAGAAAAGACCGTAAACCGCGACAAACTCAACACCCTCCGCCGCCTCTCAATCTGATAATTACCCCATTCTCCGGGCTTCAACTCGATACTGGCTTAAGCCATGAACCTACATTGCCCGGAGAGCAATAATCTTGTTAAC
>CAMWQF010000031.1 GCA_947176285.1 uncultured Porphyromonadaceae bacterium | reverse complement strand
ACAAAAGCCATCGGATGGTATATCGATGAGTATGGAATTGCACAGGTATCAATGAATATCACCGACATAGCTCAAGTGCCTCTTCATGTGGCTTTTGATGAAGTCTGCAAGAAAGCGGATGCCCGCGGAGTTCGTGTCACCGGCACGGAAATTGTAGGTCTTGTGCCGAAGCGTACATTGATAGATGCCGGCAAATATTTCCTCCATAAGCAGCAGAGAAGCACAGGAATCCCGGAAAGTGAGATTATAAGGATTGCCATAAAATCTATGGGGCTCGACCAACTCTCAGAATTCGACCCCAAACAAAAGGTAATCGAATATATGATTGCTGATGACTCGGAGAAGAAACTCGTCGACCTTTCTGTAAAAGGATTTGCAGAAGAGACCGCGTCTGAGTCCCCCGCACCCGGCGGTGGCAGCATATCTGCTTACATGGGGGCGCTTGGAGCAGCCCTCGGCACAATGGTGGCAAATCTATCCGCTCATAAGGCTGCTTACGACGACCGTTGGGAGGAATTCTCCGATGCTGCGGAAATAGGACAAAAACTTATGGACGACCTTCTGCATCTTGTCGACGAAGATACCGCTGCTTTCAATAAGATAATGGCTGTATTCTCTATGCCGAAAAAGACCGACGAGGAAAAGGCTGCTCGTGCTGCAGCACTGGAAGAGGCTACACTCTACGCCACTCAGGTGCCTTTGAATACAATGAAAAAGGCTTATGAGGTGTTCGACCTTGTAGAGAACATGGCAGCTGACGGCAATCCAGCATCTGTCACTGACGCCGGCGTCGGGGCTTTGGCTGCAAGAGCTGCCGTTAGAGGTGCCGGACTTAACGTCAGAATCAATGCTGCCGGACTCAAGGACCGGAATAATGCAGAAGCACTCGTTGCGGAAGCAGAGGAATTTGAGCGTCTTGCAGAACTGCGCGAGAAAGCCATCCTTGACATCGTCATTTCAAAAATGAAATGAAATTGAACATCACAATATGAAACCGATACGCGTCAATCTGCTTGTCAAGATTCTGATTGCCATTGCCCTTGGCATAGCGGCAGGTAATTTCTTCCCCATCTGGGCGGGAAGGATTTTCATGACCTTTAACGCCATCTTCAGCCAGTTCTTAGGTTTCCTTATTCCTCTTATCATCCTTGGCTTCGTAGCTCCTGCAATCTCTGAAATAGGGAAAGATGCAGGAAAGATGCTCTTATGGACAGCGCTAATTGCCTATGTTGCCACAATCATGTCGGGATTCTTGAGCTATGCGATAGGAGACTCTGTGTTTCCCCATCTGATAAAGCCGGGATCTCTTGGTGGAATTACCGAAGGACATGATCTTGAACCATATTTCACGGTGGAGATGCCCCCGCTGATGGGAGTGATGACAGCACTCGTCACCGCCTTCACCCTTGGCATATGCCTTTCAAGAATGGAAGGAGAAACGTTGAAAAAAGGGTTTGTAGAATTCCGCCAGATAGTGGAAATGACCATCAACGGCGCTATCATTCCGCTTCTTCCTATATATATCTTCGGAATCTTTCTCAACATGACAGTTTCAGGCCAGGTAATGGGAATATTGACGGCTTTCGCAAAGATTATCGGTGTCATTTTCGCCCTTCATATCTTCCTGCTAATCTTCCAATACTGCATTGCTGCCCTATTCGTAAAGCGGAATCCATTTAAACTGCTTTGGACCATGATGCCGGCATATTTCACAGCACTCGGCACTCAATCCTCAGCCGCTACCATTCCCGTCACACTTCGTCAAGCCATCAAGATGGGAGTTGGAGAGGATGTTGCAGGATTTGTGATACCACTTTGTGCCACCATACACATGTCTGGCAGCGTAATGAAGATTGTTTGCTGCGCCCTAGCTCTCATGATCATGCAGGGGCATCCTTATGACATAGGAATGATGTCCGGATTCATCTGCATGCTTGGCATTTCGATTGTGGCTGCCCCGGGAGTGCCTGGAGGCGCTATAATGGCTTCCCTTGGCATATTGGCAAGCATTTTGGGATTCTCAGAAGGAGACCAGGCACTAATGATAGCGCTCTACATCGCCATGGACAGCTTCGGCACAGCCTGCAACGTGACCGGCGACGGTTTCATCGCCCTAATCATCGACTTTTTCTTCGGCAAAAAAACCAAACAATGACTAAGGAAGGTGTATATCTATGATGTTAGACTCAACCATTAAAAGACTGGAAAACTCCTGACACACATAAACACCTGATTTCTAACACAATATTCATATCCTTTCTTTCTAAAGAAAAAAAAACGCAATTTTCTTTCTTTAGAAAGAAAGTTTTTTGTAACTTTGTGAAAAATAGACGATATGGAACTAATTTATGAAATATCTCAGCGTTTGATAGATGATCTTGACGCGCCCATTAAGCGATATCTATATGATGTTATCGCCTGGAGCGATAGACTTATCATGATAAAAGGAGCAAGGGGGGTAGGAAAGACCACTATGCTAAAGCAGAAGTGTAAGGAGCAAGGTGATAAAGGAGTATACGCATCGCTTGACCATCTGTTTTTTAACGAGCATTCCATAATGGATCTTGCTGACTATCATTATAAACACGGAGGCACACACCTCTATCTTGATGAGGTACATCTTTATCCGAATGCCAATTGGGAAAGGGAACTCAAAAACATATATGACAGTTATCCCGGTCTCTATGTTGTTTTTACGGGGTCTTCCCTGATTCATCTCAATAGTAAAATAGCCGACCTTTCTCGTCGTGTCGCTGTATACGATATGCGAGGTCTGTCATTTCGCGAGTATCTTAATTTCAGAGGCAACGAACATTTTGAACCCTATAGTCTCTCCGAGATTCTGAATAACCATCGGACTCTGGCATCTAAAATTTCCGGACACCTAAGGGTAGTGGGAGAATTTGAGAAATATCTCAAGATGGGATATTATCCTTTTTTCATGGAAAGTTCCGAAATTACTTATTCCCAAAGAGTAGAGCGGATTGTTCGGACTGTGATAGATATCGATATTCCAGCGGTCACATCAATAGAGTATGAAACTCAACTGAAACTCAAGAAACTTCTGGTGGTGTTAGCGGAACAGGTACCTTTTGTTCCAAACATAACAAAACTTACTCGTGATGTGGAGGTCACGAGAAATCAGTTGATGAAGTTCTTCACACTGCTCAATGAAGGTGCTATCCTTCGAACACTGATGGATGATACCACGCAGCCAAAACGAGCTGCCAAACCGGAGAAGATACTCTTTGACAATCCCTCGGTGATGCAGGCACTCGCTATCATGCATAAGACTGGTACTGTAAGGGAGAGTTTTGTGGCTTCAATGCTAAGCGTTGCTGGAGAGATCCATGCGCCGGAGGTGGGTGACTTCCTGCTTAACCGTAAGTATCTGTTTGAAGTCGGAGGTCGAAATAAAGGATTCTCCCAGATTGCAGACAGACCAGACAGCTATGTTGTAGCTGACAATATCGAGACAGGCTTCGGAAACAAGATTCCCATGTGGCTATTAGGTTTTCTTTACTAAAATCTATGCAAGCGAATCAATCTATTACTTCGCATCCCCGATAACCCGTTAAAATAAGCAAAACATATAAACACATCGACATCTTAACCATCAAGATAGTATAAAATAGAGATTTCTTTTCAATTATTTCTTAATATCAATAAAAATTATTAACTTTGCTTTTGGAATGGTTTCGACCATGTCCGCAACATTTTAGTATTTCCAGAAGCGTATTGCTTTATCTTGTGTTAGAAAACGTAGGAAATTTTCGAAGATGCAAGGAGGCAAGCGGTTCTCACGCCATAGGCGTGGGCTGCTCTTCCCACATCTTCATCTTCAGGTTTTCCTACGACCTTCTAACAAAGAATGTGGCAATTCAGTCCACGCTTCTTTTATCGAACCAAGGTCTTCTGGACTGAAAGGTCTGCTAAAAATCATTATCATTATGAAGAGATTTTTACTTTTTTTAATTCTGGTCATGCAGTTTTTTATATGCACGGCTGAGAGCTGGACCTATATTGGAGATGGATATTGGATAGATCCATTTTGGGTTGACAAAGATAATCAACCCTTAAATGGAATCGTTAGGGTTGAAGAAAGCAATTCGCGACCAAATGTCTATAAGGTTATATTACGCGAAGATTGGCAAGTAATAATACATTGTGAAAACCAAAAGGTCTATATGGAGCAATACAGCTTGCCTAATGCAAACGGGGACATTATTACAATCATTCAACTCTGTGAAGAAAATGGTTGGTATTTAACAGATAAATATGGTAACAAGAATTATCTATACGGCTATTTCTCGGACAATATTGTATATATACAAGGCGATTATTTTATTTATTATGTAAATGACAACATTGAAGGACGCAAATTTGTAGATTCCAACAGGTCTTTACAGTTAACTATACCTGATCATGGAGATGCAAGCCTACAATCTGGGATATACTTTGGAATAACTGCTTTCAATTATATGCCTCAATTTATGCCTATTCAATTAATTGACGGCTCCAATAAGATAGAGTACCAACAATTTGTCAACTCACAAGAAATGGATGATTACACTTATCTATACTATTCAGTTGACAAAGCAATAGAAACATTGAAATCAAACACTTATCCCAGAGATTTGAATAGTGTAGCCATCATTACTTTTACGGATGGTAATGATGATGGTTCACTAGAAAAAGCCCCAGATCCTTCATGGACTGACACCGAATACCAAAGCTATATCAGTAACAAAATAAAAAACACGTCTGTGCTGAATAAAAAATTGGAGGCTTACTCAATCGGACTGAAAGGTGAAGATATTGGGGATTATAACTACGAACTCTTCAAATCAAACCTGTTGGCATTAGCTTCAGAACCATCCAAAGCATCTGAAGTAAACAATATGAGTGAGGTAGAATACAATTTAAATAAAATCATTGACCAACTCCAAGAGTCATGGCAGAACAAAAAAGTTCAGGTAAAAATTAATATGAGAGGCACCGGAGATAGAATCCGCTTTACATTAGATAAAACAAGATCAGAGATGAATAATAATCCTGAAAATTCTAATTTGTGGATTGAAGGAGTATTCTCTCGTGATGATTTAAGTTTGAACGATATAGTTTATCATGGCTTTACAAGCACCTCCGGACAGAAGGTAACAGCTGAGCAAGTATCAGTTGGAGACAAGACAAAATATCAATTCACATTTGAAAATCTTCGTGATGAATCCGGTGAATTACTAAAAACAGGAGAAATAAATTTTTGGCATAAAAACACCTCCACAACCGCCTGGCAGCCCCATTCTGAGTTTGGTGGTGACAGTGACGTAAAAACCGAAACTGAATATTCATCTGCAGCTGTCATGCTTGTTATGGATTGCTCCTCATCGCTTGGCGAAACCGATTTTACAAAACTAAAAAATGTTGTCAATTCTGTTATAGAGCGACTTGCAGATAAAAAGAGTGGCGTTGGACTTGTCACTATTGATGACGACGATGCTCCTGTTGAATACTATAATTTAAATGGTATTCGCGTTGAAAATCCCTCAAACGGCATATATATTCAACGTAAAGGCAACAAAATAAAGAAGATACTAATTCGATAATTGATCTCCTCCCGCTGCAAGGCAATGAGTTATCTTGTTCTAACATGGATCTGTATCCGGCTCCCCATATATGAACAAACTTGAATCCTCGCATGATGGGACTCATCCACTCTCCCTACCTCCTTTTTTTAAGACGGAGCCAAATTTGGAAGGGTGTAGATAAGTTTTTTATTAAAAATCGCAAATTATCGGTGTTTGCATTCGCAAATTTAAAATAATTTATGTAATTTTACGCTCGGATTTTCACAACGAAGATTCGAGCGCATTTTTTTCATTGAGAAAACTTTCATCTACGACTATGTCTGAGCCAATCTATCATATTCCTGCCTTGCTGCCGCAGACCCTTGAGTGTCTTGACATTAAGCCAAATGGCATATATGTCGATGCTACTTTTGGGGGAGGCGGGCATTCACGTGCAATTCTGGAGCGGCTCGATAAAGATGGCAGGTTGCTTGGCTTTGACCAAGATGAAGATGCAATGGCAAATGCTCCCGATGATCCTCGATTCACATTCGTAAGAAGCAATTTCCGCTTCATGCCAAATTTCTTGCGCTTCTATGGTGTGGACCGCGTGGATGGCATACTTGCCGACTTGGGCGTCTCCTTTCATCATTTCGACGAAGCGGAACGGGGATTCTCATTCCGGGCTGACGCTCCACTTGACATGCGAATGAACCAAAAAGCGCCACAGACGGCAGCCAAGATTCTGGAGCAATTCGACGAGCGCGACCTAATCTCACTTTTACGCACCTACGCCGACCTTAAAGACCCGGTAAAGGCTGCCAAAGCAATTGTTGCCGCCAGACAGAAAGCACCTATCACCACAACCTTTGAACTTGCCGAGGCAGTGAGACCGGGGTTGAATCCTAAAGGTGAGAAGAAAGAGATGGCACAAGTGTTTCAAGCGCTTCGGATAGCAGTCAACTCGGAAATGGACGCACTCACCACTCTACTCTCTGCGGCACCAAAAATGCTTAAAGAAGGAGGACGTGCTGTGATACTGACTTATCACTCTGTAGAGGATAGAATAGTGAAAAATTTCTTCCGCTCCGGCAATCCAGAAGGAAAAGTGGAAAAAGACTTCTTCGGAAAAGTGCTTTGCGACTGGAAAGCTGTTACGCGATCCCCCATCACGGCAGATGCCGAGGAAGTGGAACTAAACCCACGGAGCCGAAGTGCGAAACTTCGAGCCGCCGAATTATTAAAAGCGAAGGGTGAAAAGTGAGATATCAATGATGACAATGAGCACTCTGATGACTCGGTTTAAGGATATTTGAGAAGAAAATTATAGGATGGCTAAGAGTAAGAAAATTAACGGAAACGACAAGAAAGGCAAGAAGGGGTTCGGCAAGACGGTCACCAATACCGTAAAACGGAACACCGACGATCTTCGCAACGGACGTGCTATTTCGATTGAGTTTTTCAAAAGAAACGCATGGCTTATCATTGCGATCATCACCGCTCTAATCGGAGTGATGGGTCTCCGCTACCGCACAAAGACCAGAATGTCGGAAATCAAAACGCTCAATAAGGAACTTCAACGCGCCGAAAGCGAAAAACTGCATGAAAAAGCCTGGTATATGACACTTATACGAGAGACCGAACTGACACGGCTGACGACAGAGAAACATCTCGGACTTAAATATCAGGAAGAGCCCCCGGTGGTTGTAGAGTGTGAAGGACTTAACGCAATTCAAAAATAATAGCGACGATGGCAGCTGCAAAAGGTGGAAATAAATATCGCATTTTCATACGCTACGGTGTGATCACCGGAGCATTCCTGCTTATGGCTTTCGGCATAATATGGAATATGTTCCGCACCACTGTCGTGGAAGCCTCGGCTTGGAACGAACGTGCCGAAAAGCAACTATCGCGCATCGACACAATTGCTCCCGAACGAGGAAGCATCCTTGCAGCCAACGGAAACATCCTTGCCTGCAACGTGAAAGTCTGCGACATAAAGATTGACTTGCGCCATAACAAGATAAAGAGAATGAACAAGGCAACCCTTACCGCCAAACTTGACTCTCTTGCAGATACGCTCGACCTTATTTATCCTCGCTTTGACCCTCAAAAAGCCGATGCTGCCACCAAGAAAGCAAAGTCTTGGCGAACAAGATTCCACGATGAAATAGAAAAAGACCCAGACAGACGCACTCGGTCGCTCACTATAGCCAGACACAGACCTCTTGAGGAATTTGACTCTGCTCGTAAATTGGTGTTTATACGCGACTTCAAAGGTGCAGGATTCCGTTGCCCTATGTATAAGGAAGAGCATTCACGCCGCATTTATCCATATGGGAAAATGGCAAACCGAAGCATCGGACGCGTGCATGAAGTGGTGAAAGACTCCACAAAAAGGAAAGGTGAGATCCATGGTTATTCCGGACTTGAAAAAGACCTCGACTCTCTCCTATATGGAAAGCCGGGCTACGCAAAGCAAGTGCCCCTCACAAAAGGCTACGGAACATGGGTGACAACTCCTCCAACACCAGGCTACGATCTTCTTACAACAATCGACATCGACCTTCAAGATATAGTGGAGGAAAGCCTTCAGGACATCTGCTCAGAGACAAACTGCGAATGGGGCACCGCTATTCTGATGGAAGTCTCTACCGGTGAAATCAAAGCCCTTTCGAGCATCGAGAGAATGACCGATGGCACTTATGGCGAGGCTCTCAACCGCGCTGTGCTCCCATACGAACCGGGATCGGTAATCAAACCGATTTCTATGATGATCGCATTCGAGGATGGGATAGTGAAAAGTGTCAACCAAACTGTTGACTGCTCTCCATTCCAGAGGACAAGCGACCCGCATGCTCCCACTGTAAAGACTATGAAGCAAGTGATCGAAATGTCGAGCAATACCGGCATTGCGCGCATCATCTTCCAAAGATATGCCAACGATCCGGCAAAATACCACGACAGGCTCGCATCTATCGGATTTTTCGACAGGATAAATTCCGGCATAGCCGGCGAACAGATTCCTCAGGTTCGCCGATTGGAGGCTCAAAACAGCAAAGGCCAGCCTATTACTTTGACTTCAAGGCATCTTGACTTGGCACGACAGGCATATGGCTACAACACTATGATTCCTCCTTTATATACATTGGCATACTACAATGCTATTGCCAACCATGGTCGACTCGTAAGGCCACACTTGGTGAGAGCACTGCGATCTGAAAAGGGTGACTCCATAATTCCGATAAGTTATATCCGCGACAGGATATGCTCCCCGGAGACTGCTGAGAAAGTGAAGCAGTGTATCCACGAAGTGGTGTGGGGAGAGCATGGCACAGCCCGACTTGTGCGCGACGATCGTGTCAAGATAGTAGGTAAGACAGGAACAGCGTTCCCTGTAGAGAAAGGTCAATATAACGCTGCTAAAAGACGATTCGCTTTCGCCGGTTTCTTCCCATATGAAGAGCCCAAATATAGTTGCATGGTTCTGGTCCAGGGAGCTGCCGGACTTAGCGCCAACCGCACTTCGGGCCAAGTGATGAAGCAGATTGCCCTAAAGATGAATGCACGCGGAATGCTCATGGATACTCCTCGCCTCAGAGATGGAGCATCGGGCGAGAGACCTACGATCGCTGCAAGTTTTGGAAATGATTCTCAAAAGATAGCAAGCACTCTGTCGCAACCGGTGAAGCAAGCAAAGTCTAAAAAGGATTATCCTTCCGGAAAAGTACCCGACGTCACCGGCTACGACCTCCGCTCCGCTGTGAATTTGCTGGAAAGCCGCGGCCTTAACGTTTCGATCCAAGGAGCGGGCAAAGTGGTTTCGCAGTCAATCCCGCCCGGAACAGATGCTGTCAGAGGTCGGAAAATCTCAATTCGTCTTGCAATTTAAGAAAACGGAAAACTACTATATATGACTACAAAATTATCTACATTGCTGAAAGATATCAAGCCTCTCGAAATTGTCGGAGACATTGATAAAAACATAGTGGCACTGGAAAGCGATTCCAGAAAAGTGCAGAAAGAAGGTATGTTCGTGGCTGTGCGCGGCGTGACTACCGACGGACATAAGTATATCCCCGTAGTGGCTTCTGCCCACGTCGGTGCTATCGTCTGCGAGACAATGCCTTCTCAGTTTGAGCCGGGCATAACTTATATTCGGGTAGAAGACTCTTCCGATGCTCTCGGGAAACTCGCTTCGGCATGGTATGGCTATCCATCACAAAACCTGAAACTTGTCGGCGTGACCGGAACCAACGGTAAGACCACCACTGCTACCCTACTATATGAGATGGCACGCTTGGAAGGATTTGAAGCCGGACTTATTTCTACCGTATGCAACTATGTTGGCACACGGGCAATCCCAACTACTCACACCACTCCCGATCCCCTTACTCTCAACAATCTCCTCGCTCAGATGGTGGAAGCCGGATGTGAATATGCATTTATGGAAGTTTCGAGCCATGCCGCTCAGCAGAAGAGAATCGCCGGCCTGCATTTCAAAGGAGGAGTTTTCTCCAACCTGACACGCGACCATCTTGACTATCATGGTTCTGTTGAAAACTACATGAACGCCAAGAAGGCATTCTTCGATATGCTTCCGGACACTGCATTTGCACTTGTCAACATCGACGACAAGGCAGGACGCTACATGATACAGAACACAAAGGCAAAAAAATACACTTACTCCCTTCGCAGCGATGCAGATTTCCGCGGAAGAGTAGTTGAAAGCCGCCTCGACGGTACACTTCTGTCACTCAACGGAAAGGAAGTGGAAGTGCAATTCACCGGACGATTCAATGCCTACAACCTGACTGCAGTCTACGGGGCTGCTTACTTAGCAGACCTTCCGAAAGAAGAGCTGCTTGTCAACATGAGCAAACTCGTGCCGGTGGCTGGTCGGTTCCAGACATTCCGTGGTCCTGATGGTGTGACCGCAATTGTTGACTACGCCCACACTCCCGATGCTCTTGTGAATGTGCTCGACACTATCCGCGACATCGTAGGAAGCGATGGGTATATATGCACCGTAGTGGGAGCCGGAGGCAACCGTGACCATGGCAAACGACCCATGATGGCTCAGGAAGCCGCCTGCCGCTCCGACAGGCTTATCCTGACCTCCGACAATCCTCGCGATGAAGAACCGGAAGATATCATCAACATGATGAAGACCGGACTTAGCGCAGAAGAAATGCGGCGCACTCTATGCATCACCGACCGTCGGGAAGCCATAAAGGCTGCCCTATCTACTTGTCCTCCGGGTGGAGTAGTGCTTATAGCCGGAAAAGGACACGAGCCATATCAGGAAATAAAGGGAGTGCGTCATCATTTCGACGACCGTGAGGAAGTAGTCAATTTTTTTAATGCCTGATTCTGCTTTCTAAAGTTAAGTTTGGGATTATAAAAAAATTTGATGGTGATTGGGGTATGTGTTTATATGTTTAGTATTTAGAAGAAATGTTTTATTCCATTTTCGATTACCTACAGAATTCCACGAATTTCGACTTTCCGGGAAGTCGATTGATGACCTACATATCATTCCGCGCCGGAATCACATTTACGCTTTCCTTGCTGATCGCTCTTATATTCGGACGCCGAATCATCGACCGCCTGCAGAAGATGCAAGTGGGGGAAGTAGTGCGCAATCTCGGGCTGGAAGGACAGATGAAAAAGACCGGCACCCCCACTATGGGTGGCATAATTATCATCGCCGCCATCATGATTCCTTGCCTGCTCCTCGGAAATCTCACCAACATCTATATGATTTTGATGCTGGTGGCTACGATATGGACCGGAGCAATAGGTTTTCTGGATGACTATCGGAAAATAAAATATCATAATAAAGATGGTCTGAAAGGGGAATACAAAATCATTGGGCAAGTCGGTCTCGGACTTATTGTCGGTCTGGCTATGTGGCTATCGCCCGACATCAAAATGAGCAATGTTCCTTTGACTACAGAGCATGAGGCTACCACCGAGTTATTGCAAGCCTCAATGATCACATCTACTACCGGCGACGGACCAACTGTGGTCTTAGCCTCAAGTTCCTATGATGCAGCCGATCAAGAAAGGACCGTTCACCCTGTGAAAGTATACAAGACACCGGAAACTACAATCCCGTTTGTGAAAAACAATAACTTCAACTATCAATGGTTGACTTCCTGGATTCCTAACGAAAACGCCGCCCACACTGCAGGCTGGATAATCTTCGTTATCGTGGTGATAGTGGCTGTGACGGCAGTGAGCAACGGCGCGAATCTGACCGACGGCCTTGATGGCCTTTGTGCCGGAACCTCCGCGATCATTGGAATGGCTCTCGCCATCATGGCATATCTTGGTGGCAACGTTATCTATTCGGGCTATCTTGATATTATGTATATCCCGGGATCGGAGGAATTAGTAGTCTATGCCGCTGCATTTATTGGGGCATTGGTTGGATTCCTTTGGTATAATGCATTCCCGGCACAAGTATTCATGGGCGACACCGGCTCTCTGATGCTTGGCGGAATATTGGCAGTATTCGCCATCTTGATAAGAAAAGAATTGCTGATTCCGCTTCTATGCCTTATATTCTTTATTGAAGATCTGTCGGTAGTGATGCAAGTGGGGTATTTCAAGATGACAAAACGGAAATATGGACAAGGAAGACGCATATTCAAGATGACTCCACTCCACCATCACTTCCAGAAAGCGGGAGACACCAACATTCAGAGCCTCATTAACTTTCCGAAGCAGCCAATACCTGAGTCAAAGATTGTGGTGCGCTTCTGGATTATTGGAATCCTTTTGGCAGCGCTTACTTTTGTGACGCTCAAAATTAGATAATCTCAAAATGTCTTAACGACATGATGTGACGACAATTTGACAACCTGACAACAATGACATATGAAAAATCCTAAAGATTTTGAAGGTAAGAATTTGATAGTGCTCGGCGCCGGAGAAAGCGGCGTCGGTGCCGCTGTGCTTGGCGAGGTTCTAAACATGAATGTATTCGTCAGCGACAATGGTCCTATCCCTGACAAATACCGCGCACAGATGCTGCGTCGCGGAATCCTCTTTGAGGAAAAAGGGCACTCACGCAAGCGTGTGCTCGCTGCAGACTATATAGTGAAAAGCCCCGGAATCCCCCCTACTGCTCCAATTGTGAAGGAAGCTGAGGAAGCCGGAATACCAATACTTTCTGAGATTGAATTTGCCGGATGGTTCACCAACGCCAAGATGGTGTGCATCACCGGATCAAATGGAAAGACCACTACAACGATGCTTACCTATCATATTCTCCGGAAGGCAGGGCTTAACGTGGGCCTGGCTGGAAATGTAGGCAAAAGCCTCGCTCTCCAGGTAGCCGAGGAGCAGCACGATATCTACGTGATCGAACTTTCAAGCTTCCAACTTGAAAACATGTATGAGTTCAAGGCAAACATTGCTGTGATTCTCAATATCACACCCGACCATATGGACCGCTACGACCATAAGATGGAGAATTACACCCAGGCTAAATTCAGGATTGCCCGCAATCAGAAAGAGGATGACTTCTTCGTATATTGGCTGGGCGACCCTGTAGTTACTGCTCAAGTGAAGGCTCTTCAGACTCAAGCAAAACTAATGCCATTCTCCGACACCTTTGAGGAAGACTCTGTGGCATGGGAAGATGAAAACGGAATAGTGCATTTCGACATTCCGGGGGAGACATGGGAAATTCCTCGCGACAGGATTTCTCTTCAAGGACGCCACAATCTATACAACTCCATGGCTGCCGGAATCTCGGCATCACTTCTTTCCATCAAGAGCGACACCATCAGGGAAGCGCTCGGTGACTTCGAGGCTGTGGAGCACAGGCTTGAATTTGTTCGCGACATTGACGGGGTGCAATGGATCAACGACTCGAAAGCCACAAATGTCAACTCCACATGGTATGCCCTCGACAGCATGCGCACTCCCGTTGTGCTGATCCTTGGCGGCAAAGACAAGGGCAACGACTATAGCGAAATCCTTCCCCTCGTCAAAGAGAAAGTAAAGGCAATCGTATGCATGGGAAAAGACAATACTAAACTTCTTGACTTCTTCGGAAAGGAAGTGGCAGATATACGCGATTGCCATTCATTGGCAGATGCGGTGAAAGCATGCAAAGAATTGGCAAAGGATGGCGATACTGTGCTTCTGTCGCCATGTTGTGCGAGCTTCGACCTCTTCGAGAGCTATGAAGACAGAGGACGCAAGTTTAAGGATGCGGTCAACAATCTTTGAGTTAATCGTAATGCCTTTAGAGTTAATAGTCAAGAGTGATGGGATAAGAGTTAAGTTATAATTTAATGGGAGAAGAAAAACAAAACGGAATATATATTCGCGAAACGATAGGAGGCGTTCCCACCGAGCCGGCAGCAAAGGCTCAAAAAGTGAAAAAGCCTTCTCGCAAACGTTCTGAAGCTGTGGTCAGTACGCTAAAGAGCGACCCCTATATATGGGGAATATATCTCATGCTGGTGCTGATCTCAATCATTGAGCTCTATAGTGCGTCCGCTGCCGAAGTGGTGGGTACAAATGTATATGCCCCTCTAATTAGGCACGGAATGTTTTTGGGCATAGGTTTCGTGCTTCTTTACATGGTGCAACGCATCCACTACGGCTACATCACGCGCTTTGCCGGTTTGATCGGAATCCTTTCATGGCTTGCTCTTGCCTACTCCACTTTCATGGGCGTCGAGATCAATGGCGCTCAGCGTGCGTTCATGCTTGGGCCATTCACTGTGCAGCCGCCTGAAATCGTAAAACTTACGGTGATTATATGGTTGGCTGCGATTCTGGCTAAAAGCCAGATACCCCATGATGTAAAGACTTCCGGCATAGTAATCTCGGCAATTATCGTGGCTGCCTTTGGCGGACTGTTGGCATTAAACGGATTGACCAACACGCTGCTTGTGATGGTGGTAAGTGTCTCAATGTTTCTCATCTGTGGAATTCCTTTGAAGAAAATATTGATTGTCGGAGGTGTATATACGGCTCTGTTCGGAGTGTTCTATCTCAGCACAAAGATGATCAATCGCTCTTCGGAATTTGACAAAGTGGGCGAAACCGAACAAGTGGTGCAAGCCACCGGAGGCGACCACTCTTTAGGCTCACAGACTCAGATCAACCGCGTGGTTCGATTCTTCAAAGGCGTGCATCCCGAAGACTCTCTGACCGACGAAAACCGACAGGTGATAATGGCAAAGCTTGCCCAGGCTCGCGGTGGCATCGTCGGAAAAGGATTCGGAAATTCAAGAGAAAGCGTTCGCCTTCCGCTTGCATTCTCCGACTATATCTACAGCATCGTGATTGAAGAAAGCGGACTTATCGGGGGGATATTCCTGATGATACTCTATCTCCTTCTTCTGGCTCGAGCGGGCTATGTGGCTTACCATCTTAACCGCGCACTTCCGGCATTCCTTATTCTCGGATGCGCGATATTGATAGTGTTTCAGGCCCTTGTGCATATGGCTATCGTCACAGGACTCTTCCCTGTTTCTGGTCAACCCCTTCCTCTAATCTCGAAAGGAGGAACGTCGATAATGGTGATGAGTGTTGCTATCGGCATTATGCTCTCCGTATCGAAATATGCTACCCGACAGAAAGAAGGCAAGTCTCAGCGAGATAACGATGAAGCACGCCACCTGGGCGATGACATGAACGCTATCAACGCTTCAGCCGTAAATTAATAATTATACCATGAATAAAAAAGACAAATATAGAATCCTTATAAGCGGAGGTGGTACAGGCGGCCATATCTTCCCTGCTCTCAGTATCGCAAATGCCCTTAAAGCTCGTCTGAATGCGGAAATCCTTTTCGTTGGGGCTGACAACCGCATGGAAATGGAGCGGGTCCCCGCCGCCGGATACGACATAAAAGGACTTCCCGTTGCGGGCTTCGACCGCAAAAACCTGCTGAAGAATTTCAGCGTGCTTCTGAAGTTACGCCGTTCTATCCACATGGCACGACGTATAGTGAAAGAATTTAAGCCCGACATTGCAATAGGAGTTGGAGGATATTGCTCCGGACCTACACTGAAAGCAGCCCAGAAAGCTGGTGTTCCAACTCTGCTTCAGGAACAAAATTCATATGCCGGTGTCACCAATAAACTTCTTGCCAAGAAAGCCCGGAAAATCTGCGTAGCTTATGAAGGACTCGAAAGATTTTTCCCGGCAGAAAAGATTGTACTCACCGGAAACCCCGTGCGAAAGGATATACTTGCTGCCGCTGTAGAGCCTGATAAGGCACGTGAGCGTTTCGGTCTAAACCCCAAAATGCCTACTGTGCTCGTTGTCGGCGGCAGTCTTGGCGCCCTTACTCTCAATGAGAGCATGGAATCCGGAATACAGCGACTTTATGAAAATGGGATTCAAGTGATCTGGCAGACCGGCAAGAATTTCGGTGACCGAGGCTCCATCGCTGCCAAGAATCTGAAAGGAATAGTAGTCACCAAATTTATCTCAGATATGGCATCTGCATATGCTGCCGCTGACTTAGTGGTGTCAAGAGCCGGTGCCGGATCTATAAGCGAACTAGAACTGCTTGGAAAGCCTTCAATCCTTGTGCCAAGCCCTAACGTGG
>CAMWQF010000030.1 GCA_947176285.1 uncultured Porphyromonadaceae bacterium | reverse complement strand
GCATTGCCCGGAGGGCAATAATCTTGTTAACCCCGAGCGAAAGCTCGGGGAAAGACCAACTTACCTCACATTCTCTACCCCGGAGGGGTAGCACTTTTTACTATTCTATCCCATCAATCGGGAGTCCAACTTTATCTTTTTTAAAAGAAAATTCATCCACTCCCGATTTTTTTTATTAACTTTGCACTTGAAAGAGCCTTAACGACCTTAAAGACTTTAAGGACCTTAAGGTCTTTTTTCACACTATAACCCTAAACATCTAAACCCTTAAACATCTAAACCAATCAATCTAATGGAACAGGTTTTCGCGTATATCATCGGCCTTGGAGCCGCTGTGATGATGCCTGTCATCTTCACTATCCTAGGCGTCTGCATCGGAATCAAACTCGGCGACGCCCTGAAAAGCGGTCTTAAGGTTGGTGTCGGCTTTATCGGCCTCTCAATCGTAACCGCACTTCTTACTTCTGCTTTGGGTCCGGCTCTCCAATCTGTAGTAGAAATCTATGGACTTCAACTGAAAGTTTTCGACATGGGTTGGCCCGCTGCCGCTGCCGTTGCCTACAACACAGCCGTCGGAGCTTTCATCATCCCGGTTTGCCTTGGCGTCAACCTCCTGATGCTACTGACTAAGACCACACGTACTGTCAATATCGACCTCTGGAACTACTGGCACTTCGCTTTCATAGGTGCTGTTATCTATTTCGCCACTGACTCTCTCGCTTGGGGCTTCTTCGGAGCAATCATATGCTATATCGTGACTCTCGTGCTCGCTGATATGACTGCCTACAAATTCCAGAATTTCTATAAGGACATGGACGGCATCTCTATCCCTCAGCCATTCTGTGCCGGTTTTGCTCCCTTCGCTTGGATCATCAATAAGGGCCTTGACAAAATCCCTGGCCTCAATAAGATAGAAATAGATGCCGAAGGCATGAAGAAGAAATTCGGCATCCTCGGCGAGCCTCTTTTCCTCGGTGTCGTAGTCGGTGTAGGCATTGGGTGCCTCACTTGCACTTCATGGGCTGAAATCGTCGATAACATTCCGAAAATCTTATCCCTTGGCATAAAGATGGGCGCAGTGATGGAACTTATACCGCGTGTCACTGTCCTCTTTATCGAAGGATTAAAACCGATTTCTGATGCTACTCGCAGCCTGATAGCACGCAAATTCAAAGGCGCGGATGGCCTCAGCATCGGTATGTCTCCGGCTCTCGTGATCGGTCATCCTACTACTCTCGTGGTGTCCCTTCTCCTTATCCCGGTGACTCTGCTTCTTGCAGTCATACTTCCCGGCAACCAATTCCTCCCCCTAGCTTCTCTCGCCGGCATGTTCTATCTTTTCCCACTTGTGCTTCCTTTCACCAAAGGAAATGTTCTTAAGACTTTCATCATCGGTGTGATCATAATCACCGCCGGCCTTTATATGGTCACCAACATTGCTCCTGCTTTCACACTTGCAGCCCACGATGTATTCCTTGCCACTGGAGACTCTGCGGTTGCAATCCCGCAAGGATTCGAAGGAGGATCTCTTGACTTCGCTTCCTCGCCGCTTTGCTGGGTGCTATACCAATGCTCTGTCAACCTCAAGTGGATCGGTGCCGGAATCCTCGTTATCATTGCCTGCGGCATGATGTGGTGGAACCGTGTCCATATCATCCGCAACCAAAGAGAAATGATTGCCAAAAATTCCGACAATCTCCAAGAAAACATATAATACCCTACCCACCTAAAACAATTTATGCTAAATCATGATAAACCATGATAAACCATGATAAATCATGATAAATAATGCTAAAACCCCTAAACCAATAAAACCCTAAATGAAAAAGTTACTTTTCTCTCTCGCTGCCATCGCCGCAGCATTCTCAATGTCGGCTCAGACAGAATATAAAATCCAACGCGCATGCCATCCGGATGACGTCAAGGAATATGACACAAATCAGCTCCGCGACCGTTTCTGCATGGAAAAGGTGATGGAAGAAAACAAAATCAACCTCACTTACTCAATGTATGACCGCGTAATCTTCGGTGGCGTTGTCCCTGTAGGAAAGACAATCACACTTGAGACCATCGACCCTCTGAAGGCTGAATACTTCCTCGAGCGCCGCGAACTTGGCGTGATCAACGTTGGTGGCGACGGCATTGTATCTGTCGACGGAAAAGATTATGAACTCCACTTTAAGGATGCCCTCTACGTGGGCTGTGGCAACAAGAACGTCACTTTCCGCAGCAAGGATAATTCTACACCTGCACGCTTCTACCTCAACTCAACTCCTGCCTACAAACAGTATAAGACACAGCTCATCACTATCGACGGCCGCAAGGGTACTATACCAGCAAACCGTATGCATCTCGGCAGCCTCGAAGAGAGCAACGACCGTATCATCAACCAGTTGATCACAAACAATGTGCTTCAGGAAGGTCCTTGCCAACTTCAGATGGGTCTCACCGAATTGATGCCTGGTAGCGTATGGAACACCATGCCGGCACACACTCACGACCGCCGCGTAGAAGCCTACTTCTACTTCAATGTGCCGGAGGGCAATGCTATCTGCCACCTCATGGGTGAGCCTCAGGAAAACCGTGTAGTTTGGCTCCACAATGAGCAGGCAATCATGAGTCCGGAATGGAGCATCCACGCTGCCGCCGGCACCTCCAACTACATGTTTATCTGGGGTATGGGAGGCGAAAACCTCAACTACAACGACAAAGACGAAATCAAATACCTCGACATGAAATAATTGCCACCTCCGTCATTGCCGGAGTGATAGTTCCCCGTCCCGTCATTGCCGGAGTCATACTGCCACCTCCGTCATTGCCCGGAGTGGTCGTGCCTCTTCCAGAGATTGCCCGGAGGGCAATAATATTGTTAACCCCGAGCTTTAGCTCGGGGTATTTTATCATCCTCCCCTCCGACCCCGGAGGGGTCGCACTTTATTCGCCAAAAAAAGCATGGACCCTCCATTTAGAAGAATCCATGCCAAACTTGGGTTATTTCAATAATCATTTCTTTTCTTCGCGACGTCTTTCGATAGCACGATGCACATTGTGGATCTCCTTAACTGCGCAGAACGCTGCCGCTACAGTAGCCACCTTTAGTGCCAATTTTGCGATATCAAATGCGAGGTGCAATGCACTCTCATGTTTTTCTTCATGTGCCATAATAATTGTGTTTTTATAGTTCTTAAATCAAAATTAATGCATTTTCAATAGTATAAATCTTTATCAAGGTTTCATCTATAAAACACATAAAAGGCGACTAAGGTTTTCGCCCTCGCCACCTTTTTTTTATATCATGCTCCATGTTTCGCTTTCAAACTAATACTCCATACTTCATACTCCAGAAAGCCTACTTCCCCAACTGGAAATGACGCGACGCAAGACGATATCCGTCACAGAACACCTCAACAGTATAATCTCCGGCAGTCAGGGTGGTATTGACATCCCAGTAAATTGTCACGGAAATCTCATCATTAGAATATTCCACCTGGCGGTGAGCCGTAGCCGGGACATTAGCGCCATCCATCGGGAATGTTACATTTCCTCCAAGCAAGCTTCCCTCAGGAGTTACAATCCTTACATAGAAATCTTTCATTCCGGCAGCAGCAGTAGTGTTTGGACTGACAGTAAATCCCACAGCCAACTGCTGCACTTTGCCTATCTTCTTCTCCGCTTTTCCTTTCTTATTAAGTGTAGAGATATGAAGCCCGGTGATATTGAGTTTCTTAGCCTGCTTCACAGTCTGTGTAAGTTCCTCATTGCTCTTTGTGGCGACTGTCACTGCCGAAGTCAGTTGCTCATTGCGGCTACGCACCTCTTCAAGGTCCTTTTTAAGGCTTTCATTCTCCTTCGACAGGCGGTCTATTTCCTCAAGATAATGCTTCAAGATTCCTCTCAAAGTAGCAATCTCACCCTCCAACTGCTTGATGCGGGCGCGATTGGCAGCATTGCTTTTCTTCTCCTTATCCAATTCCTGAAGAAGCCCTTCCACCTTCATTCGAGCCTGATTATACTGCTGCACCAGAGAGTCATTCTTCAAATACATCTGCTGATCTTCATACATATTGAAGTTCGCATTAAGTTCATTAAACTCATTGGTAAGCACAAGCCGATCGTTGGCGAGCGCAAGCGAATCTGCACGTGCCTCAGCCTCATTTAGGCTTATAGTGCGGCTATTGTTACTATAAATCAGAACTCCAACGAGAGCCACAAGAGCCACTGCCACTGCAATGGCTGTATAAAGAATCACTTTTTGCTGCTTATTCATATTCCTCTAAAAGGGGGTTATACATTCTCACACAGAGAGGGCAAACAAACCCTATTCCGTTTCAACTTGCAAAGATAATAAAAACTTTCCAAACTCCTTGCAAAAATTAAAAAATATAACTAATTTTGCAACCCACCCTCTCCCCCAAACGGTTAAACGATTAAACAATTAAACCCCTAAACAAACCATGAAAATCCTAATATTAGGCGCCGGAAAGATGGGATCATTCTTTTGCGATCTTCTCAGTTTCGACCATGAAGTAGCAATATACGATCCTAATCCGGAGCATCTCAAATACACTTTCAATGTGCAGCGTTTTATGAAGCCTGAAGAGGCGAAGGATTTTGAGCCCGAGTTGGTGATCAACGCTGCTACGGTTAAATACACCATCGAAGCATTTGAGAAAATCCTTCCATATATTCCAAACACCGCTATCCTAAGCGACATAGCAAGCGTAAAGACGGGTTTGCCGGAATTTTATGCCGAAAAAGGATATCGTTTTGTATCCACCCACCCGATGTTTGGACCCACTTTCGCTTCCCTTAGCAATCTTGCCAATGAAAATGCCATTATAATAAAAGAAGGTGACGAAGAAGGACGTGAGTTTTTCCGCTCTCTTTATAAAAAACTGCGTCTTCACATTGAAGACTACACTTTCGCTGAGCATGACGAAACAATAGCATACTCCCTATCTATCCCTTTCACCTCTACACTGGTGTTTGGAAGCGTAATGAAGCATCAGGATGCCCCCGGCACCACCTTCAAGCGCCACATGGCGATTGCCCACGGACTGATGAACGAAGATGATTTCCTTATCACTGAAATTCTCTTCAATCCTCACACTTCCTCCCAAATAGACAACATCCAAGCCAACCTCACAGAACTCAAGAAGATAATCGACCAACGCGATTCTCCCGCCATGAAGCAATTCCTCGACAGAGTCCGCGAAAACCTTAAATAACAACTATGATAATCGGTATTTGCGGTGGAATAGGAAGTGGAAAATCGGTGGTGAGCCGAGTGCTGAGACTTCGGGGAGAAGCTGTCTATGACTGCGACCTGGAGGCTAAGCGGATTATGGATAGTTCTCGAGATGTTTTGGAGGCTCTTAATGAGAGATATGGAGATATCGTATGTCCTGCTGCGGGACCGATCTGCCGCCCCGAGTTGGCAAAGCGCGTTTTCTCCTGCGACAACGAACGGCTCTGGCTCAATTCTCTGGTGCATCGCCTTGTCCGCGAGGATGTTAAGAAATGGCATGAGACAATGACGAAAGAAGGACACTCCCGTTGCTTCGTAGAGTCGGCCATCCTTGCCACATCAGGCCTCGCAAGAATGTGTTCTGAAATATGGATAGTAGACGCATACGAAGAAGTGCGGATTGCCAGAATCAAACTGCGCGATTCAATTGACGAAGATGCAATCCGAAAACGAATACTTAGTCAGCGTGAAGAAGAACTCCTTCTTAAGTCGTCTGACACTCCCATCAGTATCATAGACAATTCAGGTGTAATCCCCCTCCTAACTCAAATTGACAATTATCTTCTCAACAATAGATAATGCATCTCTAACAATTATGAATTATGCATTATGCATAAAAAAACTTCCATGAATATCATTGCTCGACTTTTGATCTCACTTTCTATTCTCTCACTGATTTTCACCTCTTGCGAAGAAGAACCGAAAAATAATGACAATCAAGATGTGCCATCCAACATCCCGGCAGACACAACGCTTGTCAATGACTCCCCCATTTGGCTTCGCCACCACGACTCCCCCTTGAAGATTCTAGCCATTGGGAATAGTTTCACTTCTAACGCCACTGCATTTATGCCATGGCTTATCAATCAATTGAACGGTGACTCCATTTGTATCGCCAGGCTTATACAAACCGCTTGCACACTCCAAATGCACTGGAACAGCCATCTAAAAGATTCTCCTGATTATTACTTTTTTTATTCTGATAATGGCAAATGGGTCAACTCTGATGTCAAGAACATAGACACAGTTCTTGAACTCCTTGACTGGGATGCAATCGTAATTCAGCAGGCATCGCACTTATCAGGAATATATTCTACATATCAGCCTTATCTTGACAATCTCGTCAGTCTGTTTTACGAAACAAATCCGGGTGCCAAACTTGCATGGCATTACACCTGGGCATATACTCCCGGCACCACAAACGCGGCTTTCAAGGATTATGGAAGCGATTCGGAAAAAATGTACAATGCCATTATAGATGCCGGAGATAAAGCCTCTAAGAACTTCGACATAACTATTCCCTCAGCAACCCTGATTAAACTTATGAGAGAGGAATTCAAGGAAGTAGAAAACGGCTTCACCGAAGACGGCTTGCACATTTCGTATGATCCTGCCTTATTCGCATTGACATCTCTTTGGTATGAAAAACTGATAACTCCCTCCGTTGGCACATCTTGCCTTGATTTCGCCACCCTCCCCTCCACCGTAAACCCGGAAGACGCCAAAAGAATCCAAAAAATAATAAAGACCCTATATTAACCCCTAGATCCCTCGAAACCCCGATCCCTTGATCCCTCAAAACCTCCCCCTTTAGGGGGCAGGGGGGCCTATATCCCCTTCTTCAGCCAAGCCCCGGAGATAAGCCGCCATAGAAAGATTGCCCCTCGGAAGCAAAGCTCGATACACATAGCAAGCCAAACGCCATTCAATCCCATCGTAGGTGCCAGCCATGCCGCAAGAGTCACCCTCACAAGCCATATGCTGCAGAAATTCATTGCGGCAGGCACCACAGTATCCCCTACTCCTACCATCACTCCATAAGCCACAATCGAGGCAGCAAACATCGGCTCGGCAAACGCCTCAATCCTCAACGCGCTCGCACCGAGATCTATAATGTCTTTCACCGGAGTCATAAGTTCCATCGCCTCCGGTGCAAGTATATACATCACCACACCCATCACGCTCATAGTCAGCATCCCGAGTCCCACTGTGATATATCCAAACCTCTTGGCAAGATCTTTCCGCTTTGCCCCATAACTTTGGCCGACAAGGGTTGTCGCCGCGTCCGCAATCCCATAGCCCGGCATATAGCATAGGCTTTCAGCCGTAACCGCAAATGCATTTGCCGCTATTGCCATCACTCCAAGAGGAGCAACTATGACAGTTACTGCTATCTGCGCCCCGCATATCACTACATGCTCAAGTGTCATGGGAGCCGAAACCTTCAATGCCTTGCGCAATATCTCCCATTCCGGCTTGAAACTACTCCCCTTCTCCTTAACTTTCGCTATAGCCAGCCCATCTTGACGGAAACAGAGGAAATACATCATAAGTCCTGCCGTGATTATTTCCGCAGCAGCAGTGCCAAGCGCAGCTCCGAGAACTCCAAGGCCTGCACCCGGCAATGCAAGATGGAATCCAAATATATCGACTTCTCTTGTCGGGAAGATCAGTAGGAAATTGAATATGACATCGAGCACACACATCAGGACATTGAGTCCCCCCGGCACTTTCATATTCCCGCTGCAACGCAGCATCCCTCCGCCAAGATAGTTCATCGTAAATAATGGGAGGGCGAGTACAAAAACAAGGAAATATACCGATGCATCGTGGCATATGGCCTCCTTCCCTCCAAGCCAATGGGGAAGAGGCAAGGCTATCGCTGCCCCCACCAGAGCCACTACAAGGCTGAACATGAGACACGCAGTGATGCTCTGACGCAATATGCGGCGCCCGCGGGCATGGTCGGAAGCCCCGATGCTGTGTGCCACCTGCACTGAGAATCCCATCGTTACTGCAGAGCATATACCCCAGAAAAGCCAGAGAGAAGTGGATACAAGTCCCACCGCAGCAGATGGGTCTGCGCCCAAATGTCCTACCATTGCCGCGTCGATATACTGCATCATCATGCTCGAGAGCTGAGCCATCATCGCCGGCCACGACAATTGTGCGGTCAGCTTCAATTGCTGGCCGAAACTCAATTTTTCTCCGGATCTTATCTTGTCAATAAGCATATGGTTTCTCGCTATATGATTAATGTCTTGCTGAGCGAACTGAGCAAACGCACTGCTCTGTATTCCATAGAATCGAAAGCACGTCGCGGCGTGCATTTCTTCGAAAGAATATACAAAATTACTTATTTTTATAATAATTAGAATATTAATAAAAGTTAAAATTTTTTCGCGAAAAAATTAGCCTGTTTGAAATGTTAAATATGCGATATTTTTTATAGTTGTTAACATATTTTAACTTTTCGGGGGGGGGTATTTGTAAAATTTTGTTTAATTTTGAAGCCAATCTGAAGAGTCAAGCGATAGAATTATCGTCAAGAAAATATGTCTCTGCACGCGAGGGGATACATATCTTTTTGACATTCAAAACTTCACGATAAGATATAACTAAACCTGAGATTAAAAATAAAAAATGTAGAACTAAAAAAAATCCTGCATGAAAAACGTTTGTTTCACACTCTGCCGGAAAGCGCTTGTGGCTTTAGCTCTGCTACTGACATTCACGCTTCCCGCGCTTGCCCAAAAGATAACAGTCCACGGTATCGTGGATGATCCTACGGGCGAACCACTTATCGGTGCCACCGTAATGGAAAAAGGCACATCAAACGGTACAGCGACAGATTTCGATGGCAACTTCACCATCAACGTCGCTCCAAACGCAACCCTCGTATTCAGCTACATCGGCTATGACTCCCAGGAAGTCCCTGTCAATGGTCGCACCGAAATCAAGGTGACTCTTCAGGACAATGCCACAATGCTCGCTGAGACCGTCGTAATCGGCTACGGCTCCGTCAAGAAATCAGACGCCACCGGCTCAGTAGCAGTTGTAAAACCGGATGAAGTCGAAGCCGGTCTTGCAACATCTGTTCAGGACCTACTCGTAGGCCAGACTCCGGGCGTAGTTGTAACTACAGCCGGAGGTCCATCCGGAAGTGCCAACATCCGCATCCGTGGTGGAGCTTCTCTGTCGGCATCCAACGATCCTTTGATCGTTCTTGACGGAGTTCCATTGAGCAACGATACCCCACTCGGAATGGGCTCGCCACTCGCCATGATTGACCCTGCTTCAGTTGAGTCTATGACAGTCCTCAAGGATGCGTCCGCTACCGCAATTTATGGTTCGCGTGCATCCAATGGTGTGATCCTTATCACAACGAAGAAGGGAACAGCCGGCAAACCTAAGGTTTCTTTCTCAGCAAACTTCTTCGTTGATTATGCGCGCAAGACTCAAGATGTCCTTGACGGTGATCAGTTCCGTAAACTTATCATCGACAAATTTGGTGCAAGTTCTGCTGCTGCCGGACTCCTTGGCGAAGTTAACACTGATTGGCAAGACCAGATCTACAGAACTACTTTCAGCTCAGATTATACACTGTCTGTTTCCGGAACTGCAGGAATCCTTCCTTACCGTGTAACCGGTTCATTTACCAATAATAACGGTATTCTTAGAGAGTCTACAATGAACCGCGCTACATTTGGTTTCAATCTTACTCCGAAATTCTTTGACAACCATCTATCCGTCAACGCGAATGCAAAAGGATACTATATCCGCAACAATTGGGGTGCCACCGGTGCTATCGGACAAGCTGTAGGATATAATCCAACAATTCCTATCCGCGCTGATATCCCTATTTCAGGTGGCACTGCGGGAGATGCATTCAAATATCTCTTCAACGGCTATAACGAACCATGGACCATTGGTGAAGGCAAGGTGAACCTGGAAAACAACGCTACATACAATCCCGTAGCAACTATTGAGCAGACCACTAACTATTCCAATGTATGGCGGTCAAATGGCAACCTCCAGCTTGACTACTCCTTCCATTTTCTCCCGGAACTCCACGCCAACCTCAACCTCGGCTATGATGTCACCAAGTCTGACAACTACTATGAAGTAGAGGCAAACTCACATATGGCATGGAAAGACCACGACAACTATGGAGGTGGCTACAGAAACCATGAATATGCATTCCGCAGCAATACTCTTCTTGAGTTCTACCTTAACTATAAGAAAGAATTCGAATCAGCCAATTCAATGCTTGATGCCACAGCCGGTTATACATGGAGCCGTGACGCAGCCAACGGCTGGAACCTCGGTGCCAATTCAAACGCAGGCGTATCAACCACACCGGGCCTTGATCCTGCAGTAGTGTCCGGTGGCGAATATCTGCTCAACTGGAAAGAGGGTACCTCTGCTGACAACACATTCCAGATCGACTATATTGACGCGGATGGAAACTATCACTGGAGAAATCACCTTCAGCTCTTATCTTTCTTCGGCCGTGTCAATTACACATTCATGGACCGATATCTCTTCACTGCTACTGTCCGCGGCGATGCAACCTCACGATTCTCTAAAGAAAACCGCTGGGGCGTATTCCCTGCTGTAGCTCTCGGATGGCGCATCGATCAGGAAAACTTTATGGAATCTGCAAGAAACTGGCTCAGCGACTTCAAACTCAGACTTGGCTGGGGTGAGACTGGTCAACAGGCCGTAGGTTCTTACTACAACTACATCCCTCAATATATGATTTCTTCTCCAGGTTCATTCTATACAAATGGACAAGGCGGTTGGATCGCACCTTATTTCCCCGATGGATATAATGCCGATCTGACTTGGGAGACTACCACTACATGGAATGTCGGAATTGACTACGGTTTCCTCAACAACCGTATCTCAGGAAGCATTGAATATTATCTCCGCAAAACTCGCGACCTCCTTTCTAACGTGCCTGTTGCTGCAGGTTCCTCCACAGTCAACTATCTCCCACAGAACATTGGTGATATGGAGAACTATGGTATCGACTTCAGCATCTCAGCTAAGCCTATCGTGACAGACGACTTTGTATGGGCGCTTAACTACAATATTGGCTGGAACCACAACCGTATCACAAACCTTGGCGGCAAGGAATTCGCCGTAGGTGGAGGTTTCGGTGGCACCGGTGGCAACTGTATGGTACAGAAAGAAGGATATCCGGCATTTTCTTTCAACCTCTATCAGCAGGTATATGACGAAGCCGGTGATCCGGTAGAAGGTGCATACGTAGACCAGAACAGCGATGGTGTCATTGATTCACATGACCTTGTTACCCGCTACTCTAAAGATCCGAAAGTAACTATGACCTTTGGCTCTAACTTCCGATATAAGAATTGGGATCTTGGATTCACCTTGCGTTCATCAATCGGCAACTATGTTTATGCTTCTGCGATGCGCGGTGGTACCACCATCGATGGACTGTACCGTAACAACCAGCTCTCTAATGTATTCGTTTCAGACGTATACTTTAACACAAATCAGAACGAATCTGATTACTGGCTACGTAACGCATCTTTCCTCCGCTGCGACAATATTACTCTCGGATACAATTTCCCGAGCCTATGGAGCGACTTCTCTTCGCTACGAGTATTCCTCGGCGTTCAGAACCCGTTTGTAATTACAAAATACAAAGGCCTTGATCCGGAGGTGTTCGATGGAGTAGACGGCAATATCTATCCCCGTGCCACAACCTGGTCGCTTGGCTTAGTTCTCAACTTCTAATCACATCGTGGAAGATCTAAAAAAATTATGGAAATGAAATTCAAAAAATATATGATGTTGGGTGCCACTGCTTTCGCTATGGCAATGACCTCTTGTGTCGGAGACCTTGACCTTGAGCCCAACGATCCTAACACAGGCACTCCCGACGATTCCACTTTCGCAGAAAGCGCCCTCGCGATGTGCTATTCAGGTATTGCAGTCAGTGGCTATTCCGGAGCTGGCAGTTCTTACGTTAGTGGTCTTGACGCTGGCACTTCAGCATACCTTCGTATGATATTTACTCTCAATGAGTTCTGCACCGATGAATGCCTTTGGATATGGTCAGATGCAGGTGTGCCTGATATAACAGCTTGCACCTGGAGCGCTAACAATGGTCTTCTCGAAGGAGCTTATTACCGTATGCTCGGACACATCGCTATCTGCAACGACTTTCTCGCAAAGACTGCAGCTTCAGACATTGATGGAATTGATGAAATGAGGGCACAGGCAAGAGTGCTTCGCGCTTACTCCTACTACAATATGCTCGATCTTTTCGGACAGAGTTCCTTCATCACGGAAGAAGCTGAACTCGGGGAAGAACCGGTGCAGAAATCACGCAAGGAACTCTACGAATGGGTAGAGAGTGAACTTGTCGATATCGTAGACAATAAACTCATCTCGGAGACTCCAATCTATGGCCGCGTAGGTCTTGACGGTGCTGAAGGTCTTCTTGCTCGCCTTTATCTTAACGCTGAGGTTTTCTCCGGAACTGCACAATGGCAGAAGTGCCAAGATCGTTGCGACAATATCATTGCCCGACACACAGGAAAGGGTTTCAACGGCACCGGTCTTGCAAAAGAATACCTATATCTTTTCTCTCGTGATAACAATGCCTACATGCCCGGCGGCTCAAATTCGGATGAGAACGAGATTCTCTTCGGAATAGCTTTTGATGCAACGCAGACTCAGAGCTATGGTGGTCCTTCCTTCATTATTTCATCAACAATCACCAACTCACACTACATTCCTCGTCAGCTTTACGGTTCGTCAGCTGAATGGTCTTGCCTCCGCGGATGTCAGGAAATGGCTAACCGCTTTGTAGGCCTTTCTGACGTAGACAAACGCGACGACCTATGGATCAGAGGCAACCTCCCAGGAGGCACTACAGCAGATGGAACGAAATATGAGGCTGAGAACTATTCCGATCACTTCGAAGACTTCACAGGTGCTTGGAACACTTGTGGCGGAAATGCCATCATCAAGTTTACAGGTAACACCCGTAACCCTAACAAGCCTGAGACTATCAGTCAGTGGCAGGATCTTTGGGACATGCAGAAAGACGCTTCCGGCAATTGGCAGTGCAACTTCCCTGCTACAGCTTTTGCCTCTACCGATCAGCCGATTATACGTTTGGCCGATATTTACTTGATGTGGGCAGAATGCTACATAAATGGCAATGCCGGTTCTGCAGAGACTGCTCTCAGATATATGAACTATGTCCGTGAACGTGCCGGTTCCCCCGCTATGGGATTTGCAAATCTGAATAAAGAAGATCTTATGGATGAGCGCTCACGAGAATTCTATCTCGAGTCTCTTCGCCGTACAGACCTTATCCGCAACGGAATGTTTGTAGGTCCAACTCAGACAGTATGGCAGTATAAAGGAAATATTGAGAATAATGTAGGAACAAGAATCGCTGACAAGTATGCACTTTATCCGATTCCTTCCGCTGTTCTCTCATCACAGCCTTCCTTCAAGCAGAACCCCGGCTATTAATTTAATTTAGAATAAGAAATGAAAAAGATATTATCAATATTTGCCGTTGCCGCTACTGTCGGCTTGACAGGTTGCACAGAGACCTGGGACGGCAATCCCGTGCTTAAGACCCACGAAGGAACGCCTACCGTGGAGATTCTCAATAAGCCGGTGATGCAGGATCAAGAAATCCTTCTTACTTCCGACAATGCACTGGGAAATTTCCATATGACCTGCTCTCAACCGGATTATGGATACGCAGCAGTGGCAACATACAAGGTACAATGCTCATTGACTGAAGACTTTGCCCGTTACGAAGAAGTTCCTCAGGAATTCTACAACTGCGCAGAGATCAACCCTCTTAATTCTGATATCGCTGCATGCATAGAATATCTTAATGATGTCAAGACTGAGGCAGATCTTCCGCTTCCTGCTGCTCCTCTCTTCGTGCGTCTTCATTGTTATCTTGATCAGAGTCCTGAAAATACAAGCTACTATTCCAATGTAGTGAAGTATAAGGGTGTTGGAATTGGAGGTAAGTATCTCGCCATCTGGGTATCAGATCTTCCTACAGACATCTACCTGCGCGGTGCTCTTCCTTTGGATGAAAACTGGAATGCTATTCCTGAATATAATTTTGTGACCGGTAAGCAGAAAGACACTTGGGAACTTCGCAATGTGACAATCCCGGCTGATACTCAATTCAAGATTGCTGATTCATCTTGGGGTGCAATCAACTATGGTGGTGGTGATATCACTGCAGGCGATTTCCAAGATGATGCCAAGGAGCAGAAAGGCAATTCTATTCCTCTTGAATACAATGGAGGAAACCTTACTATGAAGGCAGACTTCCACGGAACTGTCATCTTCGGTCTCAAGAGCGGCAACTACTATGCTATATTCCAAGTTACTGATTAATCTAAACGAAGAATAAAAATAATATGAAATTATATAAATTATTCCTGATAGGAGGACTGTCCATGTTGGCATCCTCTTGCGCTGAGGACATTGAGCCCTCTATCCCGCAGCACAATCCTCAGGAGCCTATTGTGAATGCTGATGATGTAGTTGCTGCCAAGGCTGGCGTACTGGTGTCTGACGCCGTCCTAAATCTGGAAAACTACAAGGAAAGCAACCAAATTCCGGTGTTACAGCTTGACAAAGCTGAAGGTCTCCCTGAAGGGGCAACTGTTTCTTTCAAACTTGAACTGTCAGATACTGAGGATTTCGAAAGATCCCAAACTATTGATTTAGAGGCTGGAACATCTTCTGACGAAACCCCGGTTACATATTATGCTTCAGCAGATGCTTGGAATGCTGCTCAGGTATATCTTTTGGGAAAGAGTCCAAAGGAAAAAACTCTATATTATCGTGTTCCCGGCTATATCAATATCGATGGTAGTGACTATCGTATCAACAGTGTCGACACATATATGGCAGAAGGCTCTATCAAAGAGACTTGCTTCGATATGGGCTTTGTGATTGAAGATCATTATTATCTGTTGAGTAATGCAACTACTTGGGATCTCGGTTCTGCTGATGCTCTTGCTCCATTCGAATTTGAACACTCTAAGTATGACGTTTATGATGATCCTGTTTTCGTGATTCGCTTTAAGGTTGCAGCTGACCAACTTGATGATTATTGGAAAATCGCACCTCAAAGTGCAGTGGATGCCAATAATTGGGATCTGGTAATTGGTACTGAAACAGACGGCGATACTGCGCTCTACGGACATCTTGTCAGCGAAGGTGCTCAGGCAGGTAAACTTACACAAGCCGGCAACTATAAGATGACAATCAACATGGAGTCTATGACTTATGAAATTGAGTATCTTGCCCAGCCGGACCTGCTTTATACTCCTGGAGGATCCAATGGTTGGAATCAGGTAGCATCTTCATACATGCAGTTAAAGGAAGGCCAGTATTATTATGGTGTATTCCCTGTCAATGAACAAGGTTTCAAGATCTGTGCAGAACCAAATTGGAATAATGACACAACTTATGGAGCTGAGTCTGAGGCTGCCGCAAACAGCGGAACCTTAGTTATAGGTGAAGCAGGGAAAAATATCATGCCTGAAACTCTTGGACTCAATTGGATTACTGCAAACTATGATCCCATCGGATATTATCTTACTACTTACGAACTCGTTCCAATTACTACAGTTGGTCTGATTGGAGGTTTTGCTGCATCAGGCTGGGGCAATGATGTAATCATGTCTTCAGATGATGAAGGAAAGACTTGGACTGCTGAAGTAGAATTCAAAGCTGGCGACGCATACAAATTCCGCTTTAATAGTGATTGGGGTTATAACCTTGGTGGAAATGCTGACCAACTTACCTTTGATGGTTCAGATCTCACTGCTCCGGAAGACGGCACATATGTCATAACTCTCAACCTTGGTTCCGGCTACCCTTCTTGCTCTTTAGCAAAAAAATAAAGTAACACCCTCCCAAATCGATAATCTCAAAGCCCGCTCCAAATCTCCGGAGCGGGCTTTCTACTTATCCATTTTTCTCTCTTCATATTTTCCAAAGAAGGCTCCGAATCCAATTTGTAAGAATCAAACTAAATTATTATCTTTGCATTGAATTAGCCAAATTAGTCTAATTGGGCCCATTACTCCAACAAAAAAAATCAATCATCACAATGTCTGACACATTTCTCCCTCAAAAAGGAAACTA
>CAMWQF010000029.1 GCA_947176285.1 uncultured Porphyromonadaceae bacterium | reverse complement strand
GTCGCGATCTAAGGGTTGATGAAGAGAATCATGTGGTGTATGTGCTCAATCACTTCTATAAAGATAGTGATAAGGAGCATAAGCGGATAGACCGATTGTATGAAAACTATAAACTTCATGAGATTCTTAATAGTATGATGATCGCTTTTAGATCCTACCATCAGATATTAAGATTTGCCGATGAAATCGGGGCAAAAATAACAAATTGCACTCCCGGAAGTTTTATCGATGCATTTCCGCGGGCAAATCTGTCCATGGCGGGAGAGAATAAATGATAATGTGTTGAGATGAGTGAAGACAATAACTATAAGGTGACTCCGGAGAAAGGACTGCTTGCCCTTTCTCCGATGATCGTTTTTTTGCTTCTTTATGTGGTAGTGTCCGCATTAATCGGAGATTTTTATAAGATTCCTATATCTGTCGCTCTGTTGGTTGCGTCAATGTGGGCTATCGTAATATATAGAGGCAAGCCACTCAAAGAGAGGATTGAGACCTTTTCGAAAGCCGCCGCTGACAGCGACATAATCTACATGATTTGGATATTTGTGCTGGCGGGTGCATTCGCGTCGATTGCAAAGGAGATTGGTGCTGTAGATGCCACTGTCAATTTCACTATCAGTATTTTCCCTCCTCAATATATTGTCCCGACGCTATTTGTTGCGGCTTGCTTGATTTCGTTCTCAATTGGCACCTCCGTTGGAACTGTGGTTGCGCTTACTCCTCTGGCTGCCGAACTGGCTTCTGCTGAAGGAGGGAATGTCGCTTTCTTTGTCGGTGTGGTGCTGGGGGGTGCTTTTTTCGGCGACAATCTCTCATTTATTTCCGACACTACGATTGCGGCTACCCGTTCGCAAGGTTGCCTGATGCAAGATAAATTTAAAGTTAACCTATGGATTGCACTTCCTGCCGCTGTTGTCACTCTATTGTGTTACATTATTTTCGTCCCTGAAGTGGCTCTTGTTGAGACTCATCAATCGGGCAATCCTTGGCTGATGCTTCCTTATCTTGTGGTGATTGTGACTGCAATTATGGGGATCAATGTCACTCTGGTGCTGTCGTTGGGTATAGGTTGCGCTGTCCTTTTAGGTGCGTTTGAGGGTATTAGCCTTCTTGACATGGCAGGATTTGTAGGTACTGGCATTGAAGGAATGGGCGGATTAATAATAATCACTCTTCTTGCATCCGGAATGCTTGGAGTCATAAAGGCATGTGGCGGTATCACATATATACTTAATGTCTTGACTGCAAGAATTTCAGGTTTGCGAGGAGCCCAAACTACTTTAGCAATATTGGTAGGCATTGTCAATCTATGCACTGCTAATAATACGGTAGCAATAATTACTGTGGGAAAACTCGCTAAAGATATTTCAGATAGATTTGGGATAGATCCTCGGAAAAGCGCTTCAATTCTTGATTCCGCTTCATGCGTTGTGCAATGTCTGATCCCATATGGAGCCCAGACTCTGCTCGCTACTTCACTTGCCGGAATCTCTCCGGTGGCTCCTTTCCAATATCTTTATTATCCTTGGGCTCTCGGACTCGCTCTTATCCTCTCGATAGTGTTCCTCTTCCCAAGACGTTATTCTAAAAGATAGCGAGTGACTCCCACTTCCCTGAATTGATCGGCTATTTTTTGTGTCGGATTCACCACTATGGTCAGTCCCGGATATGCAGAGGCTGTAGGGATATCGTCTGTATGATCCGTTATGAAAGATTCAAGGCGCAGGTGTTCGCTAGATAAAAAATGCTCGATGTTGTCATGCTTTGCATATCCCTTCATTTCCTCATAATTCTCGATTTCATCGGAAAATTTGGTTGCTATCACACCATCATATCCCAATAGGTTGCACAGTGGTAGCGCATATTCTTCTATCGCTGCTGTGGCTATATAAGTAGAGCATCCAAGTTTTCTGCGTGAGTCCACAAGATCCTTGACAAGGGGATTTATGGTTGATGCCATAATGTGTGCCAAACTTTCCCAATCGGTTTCCAGAAGATGTTTACGAGCGATTTTGGTAAGGTTCCATTTCATATTTCGATGGTCAATCGCTCGAAAATATCTCATAATTATTCTGCATAATGCCTTTAAGGCAGCTCCCGGAGCTCTCCTTTTCAATAGCAGCGAGGGCAGCCTGCGCATGAATATATGCATGGAGTTGGCAGTGAGTAGTGTCCCGTCAAGATCTACAAATGTTGCCCCTTTCATCGGTTCTTGTAATCGTTCGACCATGGAAATCTAATCAAAGTTTTGTTTTTGTATATGGCAAAATCAGCGTCAATACGTGGATTTTGAGTTGTCACAGTAATCACAGCTATGCGTATCGTGATTTTAGGATTTATATTTCTTAACGTCTCGGAGATAGCAAATAGTGTGTCTCCGCTGTCGATTGCATCATCTATAAGAAGTATATTGGGGCATTCAATGGTTTTAAGAATAGATGCCAATCCTTCTGGAATCTCCACTTTTGTAGACATAGTTGCCTGACTCTTTAACGTTCGTCGAAAAGAAAGCAATGTTGATTCAGCCATCCTCATGACGTCAAGCATCGGTCGAGGAAACATTTTAAGTATGCGGCTTAATGTTCCGTTCTTATGCTTTGTGGAGGGGCGTTGAAGTTCAACATCATATCTTGCCCCATATTGTTCTTCTCGTAAATGCTTGCACAGTGCATCACACACGAATGAGCCTCCGCGTCTGACCCCCACCAGTGCATCTATATGCCACGAGTTTCCAATGATTTGGGCAAGTCGGGCAGAGTGTTCGTCAAAGGAAGTTGGATCTAATGTCAAAACTTGCATAGTAATTTTATTGCTGGAACACCCAAATATGATATCAAGGCTCCAAGTTTATTTTTCAATCTGACTTTCCCATCTGTTAATTCATTCAGCCTTTGCTCCTTGATGACTTTCAGACATCGTTCTTTCTGCTCCGTATTGTCAATGCCATTTCTCAGCATTTCAATCAATATGTTGAAATGAGCACTGAAACGTCTGTCTTTTGCTGCCTTAAGTAGGGAAGGGGTTCGTTTCGCCATATGCTCTACTATTCTGTCTGTAACATCAAGCACGTCCAAACGTGATTCGCTCCAAGTATTGATAAAACTTCCCGGAGTGTCCCTGTAATAATATACTACGCGGTCAAGTATGCATATCTTGTCTGTCCTCTCAAACGCCTGATAGAATAAGTCAAGGTCTTCATATCTGCATTTCCTGAATCGTAGTTGTTTCTCTCCTTTGAAGATAGATGAATGAAAAAGCATCCCCCATGGGTTGTTAAGAATGATTTTCTGGTACAGTCCTATGAGAATTGCTGTGTCTGAGGGAATTGTCATGGAATTGCCTCTCCCTTTTGGACTCTTTTCAGGGATTTCTCTTAAATATTTTCCTGCGACTATTCCTGCTCCACTTTCCATAGCATGAGAAAATAATAACTCCAATGCATCCGGTGGCAAGACATCGTCGGCATCCATAAAAGCAATCCATTCCCCCTTTGCTATTTCTATTCCAAGGTTTCTAGCTGCCGAAACCCCGGCATTTGTTTGTGAAATCAATCTGAATCTCCGGTCCGATTCTGCAAATTCCATGCATGTTTTTGCAGATTCATCCGTTGATCCATCATCAACCATGACGACTTCAAAGTCTGTGAAACTCTGTCCTTTCAGCGACTCCAATGCAGGCTGCAGCCATTTTCCCCCATTATATATCGGCACAATCACAGAAATCATGATGCTTATTCATTTTATAGGATGCAAAGTTAACGATTTATCTTGTAATTGCCAAATTGAAAAAAGAGCCGCTGCAATTTTTGCAGTGGCTCTCTATATTGTTTTATTTTTTGATTCGATTATTAATCCTCCGGCTCTTCAACGAAGTCGTCTTTGCCAACTCCGCATACCGGGCATACCCAATCATTGGGAATATCTTCAAACGCTGTTCCTGGAGCAATGCCTCCATCGGGGTCTCCCACTGCCGGATCATAGATCCAGTCGCATACTTCACATCTGTATTTTTTCATAGTCAGTATAATTTAATTGGTTTCTTTGCACTTATAACCCCTCAATCCGTCAAATGGTTCATTTTATATTGAAATTTCTCCAAGTTTTATTTGGATAGAAGCGTTTTTTTTTATTATTTTTGCGTTTGCATTCATGATGCTTGATAATTAACATAAAATAAAAGTATATACCATGGACAAATATCAAGAAGTGATCGCCGCTTCAAAGGTGACCGGCGATGATGAGGTAGTAAAGGCAGAAGTAAAAAAAATCGTAGATGAAGCAGGAAAGTATGCTTCAAAGCAAGTCTATGAATTCCTTCTCAACTCGATAGACTTGACTACTCTTGCCACTGAAGATAGCGTAAAGAGCGTAGTGGCATTTACTGAAAAAGTAAATAACTTTGACAGCGACTATCCTCAATATAAGAATGTGGCTGCTATTTGTGTATACTCAAACTTTGCCGAGGTGGTGCGCAACACTCTTGATGTGCCTGGCGTAGACGTCGCTGTGGTGGCTGGTTGCTTCCCAAGCGCTCAGACTTTCATTGAAGTTAAGGTCGCAGATGTCGCTATGGCTGTTCTTGGCGGAGCAGACGAAGTGGATATAGTTTTCCCTGTCGGTATGTATAAAGATGGCGACTTTGAAGGTCTTTGCGATGAAATTATCGAAATGAAAAGGGCTGCGCGAGGAGCTAAACTTAAAGTTATTCTCGAAAGCGGTCTGCTGAAAAATGCCGAAGACATACGCAAGGCTTCCATACTTTCTCTATATAGCGAAGCAGATTTCCTCAAGACTTCTACTGGAAAGATTTATCCGGGAGCAAGCCTTGAAGCAGCATGGGTGATGTGTCAGTGCATCAAGGAATATTATGCTGCTACAGGCAGAAAGGTTGGCTTTAAGTGTTCAGGTGGTATTCGCACCACAGAGGAGGCTTTGCAATATTATGCTATTGTTAAAGAAGTGCTTGGCGACGAATGGCTTTGCCACGATCTCTTCAGAATTGGCGCCAGCTCCCTCGCCAATGCTGTGCTTTCAAGTCTTGAAGGCGCTGAAATCAAATATTTCTGATTTATAAGTATTTCTATATGAAGTTCTATCGGTTTATACTCGCTTTGGTGCTTACTGGCGTCGCTTCTTGTGCTATTTCCGCTCAAGAGACTGATTCGAAACGCCTGATGGCATTTGGCGTGGCTTTCTACAATCTTGAAAACCTCTTCGATACTATCCCTAACAATCCTCTCGGACGCGATTTGGAGTTTACTCCCAATGGCGACAACAAATGGGATAGTGCTAAATACAACACCAAACTGAAGAATATGGCGTATGCCATTTCTCAGATGAAGACTAAGGTGACTCCTCTCGGACCTGCTTGCATCGGTGTCAGCGAAATAGAAAACCGCTCTGTCCTCGAAGACCTTGTGAAGCAGGAGTCGATTAAAGACCTAAACCTTCAAGTTATTCATCACGATAGCCCTGATCGTCGTGGCGTGGATGTCGGTATGCTCTACAATCCTCGATTATTCAAACCCATCAATGTGACAAATCATTTCCTGGATATCGGATATCCCACACGCGACCAAATGTGTGTTGTAGGTCTCCTTGGAGGGAGTCGCGTTGGTATCATTGTCAACCATTGGCCCTCACGTCGCGGTGCTAAATCAGGCTGGAGTCGTGATGCTGCGGCTGCTTTGTCGAAACATATTGCCGACTCCCTTCTTCAAGTCGATCCAAAGATGGCTGTGATTATCATGGGTGACCTCAACGATGATCCTTCCGACAAGAGTTGTGCTGAGGTGCTTGGTGCTGTCAAGAAACCGAAAGATTGCAAAAAAGGTGGATTCTATAATCCGTTCTGGGAAAAACTTGACAAAGGTATTGGCAGCTACATATATCGTGGTCAATGGGATCTTTTTGACCAGATAATTATCAACTACAACTTGCTTCATGGAGAAAATGGACTGAAATTCCACACCGCAGAAGTGCTGAATAAGGAATTTCTGAAGCAAGAGGATGGGCAATATAAGGGATATCCTAAGCGCACTTTCTCAGGAGGCGCTTGGCAGGGTGGCTACTCCGACCATTTCCCAACTGAAATATTCTTGGTTAAAGAGGTTAAGGAATGACCTTCCACTTCATTATAATCGTTGATTTAAGTTTCTGAAACTTGAATTTTTATTAAAACTTCACCGGAAATTATATGCGAAAACTTATATCTTTAATGGCGGCGTTTGTGTTTGCAATCTCAGCTGTCGCCTCTACGGGATTGAAAGGAAGGCTTAAGAGTGCTGAGACTGGCGCTCCAGTTGCTGATGCCAATGTCCTGCTCCGTGACCAGGGGCTATTTACGGTCTCTTCTGCCGATGGATATTTCTCCTTCGAATCCTGTGCCCCGGGAAAAGACATGCTGCAGATTGTGGCATTTGGCTTTGAAGATCGTTATGTCGACATTGATCTCAAAGATGGAACCACTGTCGACTTGGGTTCGATTAGTCTTGTTCAAAGTGCCGACGATAACTATCTGATGTCTTCTGATGAATTCATCTTCGACGAAGAGCAAGTGTTGGAAGACGAAGGCCTGAGCCAAAATGTGGGTACTATTCAAGGTGCTACTGACGACATTTTCTATCAGATGTCTAACTACAATTTCTCCGCTGTTTATTATAAGGCTCGCGGACTAAACTCTGATTGGCAGACTACATATGTCAATGGTATTCGCTTCAACGATCCGCTGCGTGGACAGTTCAGTTTCAGTTCTCTTGGTGGCATGACATCCACTGCTTTCCGTCAGCGCACCACAACCCTTGGAAGCGATGCAGCAGCTTATGGGTATGGCTCAATTGGAGGGTCAAGCAACGTGACTACCTACGCCTCTGAATATGCTCCCGGTTTCCGAGGCAGCATTGCATATACAAATTCAAACTATATGCTCAGGGCTCTCTTCCAATACAATTCCGGTCTAAATAAGGACGGATGGGCTTTCTCCGCTTCTGTTATTGGCAGATATGCCGACCAAGGTGTTATAGCCGGAACATTCTATAATAGTGTAGGTTATTCTCTCTCCCTTCAAAAAGTGTTCAATAGCCACCACTCCCTCAATCTCTCTACTTGGGGCGCTCCAACTCAGCGTGCTACTGCTAAAGCCACTACAAAAGAGGCTTACGAACTTGCCGGAAGCAATTTATATAATCCGTCTTGGGGATGGCTGAATGGCAAGAAGATCAGTTCTCGTATCACTGAAACATTCGATCCATCTGTGACCCTTAACTGGATATGGAAACCAAAGGATGGAACTACTCTCAACACAGGCTTCGCGTTCCGTCATAATATGTATGTCCGTTCAGATGTGACTTGGTACAACACCTATGATCCCCGTCCCGATTATTATAGGAATTTTCCTTCATATTATGCTCCTACGGCAGAGCCCGGTACTGTCCTTTACGATACCCAAATGGCTCAGTATGACTATATGACCGACATGTGGCGCAATGATGAATCTTGGCGTCAGATAAATTTCGATCAAATGTATCAGACCAACCTTTTGAACCGCAATCAATTTGATCGCGATCCCGACCTCAAGGGACAGTCTAGTTATATGCTCTACAACAAGCACTCAAATTTCACTTTCTGGAGTCTCAATTCTACTCTAAGCCATCGTATCAATAATATGATGTCGCTGCAAGGTGGCATTTCGTTCAATTATACCGACGGTCATTATTACAAGACCGTTCGCGATCTATTGGGCGGACTTTTCTGGCGCGACGTCGATTCTTTCTCCGAACGTGATTTTGCCGGTAATCAAGATATCTTGCAAAACGATTTGAACAATCCGAATCGAAAAGTCACGGAAGGCGAGGTGTTTGGATATGACTATAATATCCATAATTACCTGGGGCATATTTGGGCACAGAACCAAATAAATACTCGCCATTGGAATATGTTTTATGCCATAGAGGCAGATTATACTGCTTTTCAACGTATTGGACATATGCGCAACGGACGTGCCCCTGAGGATTCTTATGGCAAAGGTAAGTCTCACTCATTCCTGACTGCTGCCGGTAAAATTGGTGTTACTTACAAACTGGATGGTAGAAATTATTTTACTCTACATGCTGCTGGCGGAAACAGGGCTCCATTTGCCACTAATTCCTATGTCAATCTTGAGGTGAAAGATGAGGCTGTGCGTAATCTTGAAACGGAAAAATACTTTAGTGGTGATATCTCTTACACTTGGGTCTATCCTCGTTTCCGCGGTAGTATTACCGGTTATTTTACACATATTTGGGATGCTAACCGCCATAGTTTCTTCTGGGATTACGATGCAAACTCTATGATGAGTTATACTCTTTCCGGTCTCCAGACCGAGCAGAAGGGTATCGAACTCGGATTGGAATATAAGATTTGGGGTGATCTCTCAATTCAGGGTGCCGCTAACGTTTCCCTATCTCAGTATAAAAACAATCCAATGGGTATACGCTCTTACACTAATGGTGCATACGAGGATATCGAACGCAGAACTTATCTGAAAAACTACCGTATTGGTTGCACTCCTCAGCAAGCCTATAGCATTGCTCTGAAATACAATATTAATAGGTGGTTCTTCGAAGTTAATGGCAATTGGCTTCTAGACAATTATGTTGATATATCCTATACCAGACATGAGGAAATGCCAGGTCTGTGGAAATTCTGTACTTCTGCTCAGGAATATGAGGCTCGTCGAGCCGAGATTCTCCACCAAGACAAACTTAACAATGCTTTTGTTATGAATCTTTCCATCGGCAAAATGTATTACACTAAGTTCGGCTCTCTTAACTTCAACCTGAGTGTCAACAATCTTCTCAACAATCGAAATATCCAGATGAGTGGCTATCAGGAACAGAAGTTTGATTATACAAACTACAATGTCAGCAAATTTCCCAATAAATACACTTATGCACAGGGTATTCGCGTGTTCTTCAATGTTGGTATAAGATTCTAAATTGCAATAAAATGGAAAAAACATATAGAAAACTAATAATGGCATTGTTGCCGCTCGCTGGCATCCTCACCGCTTGTGAAGGCGACTTGGCTGTCCCTCCTGTGCCTGAACCGGAAGGCATTAGAAATGAGCAGGGTGTTATCGGTCAAGGTACTCCTGAAGTTCCTCTTACCGTTTACCAGGTATCTATAGGTACTCTTCCGGAGGGTATGTCAAAAGCCTGGGTGTGCGGGTATATCGTCGGCTCTGTCAATTCCGATGTTGCTGCATTCATCAATAATCAGACAGTTGAATGGGAGAGACCGTTTTCAAAAAAATCCAACGTATTGCTTGCTCCCTCCCCGGATTGTCGCGATCTCTCAAAAGTGATTGCCGTCGGTTTCACTTATGGCTACGACACCAGAAGCCAACTTAATCTTGCTGACCATCCTGAGATGTTGGGTGAACTAGTAAGTATATATGGCACTACAAATGTGAAATATTTCGGCGAGTATGGAATGAAGGATGCTACATTTTATGCTAAGGGTGATGAAGGATTCCCTCTTGAAGATGCTCGTCTGGAAATTGTAGGAGGTGAACTTTCCGATGGGGTCTACTCTCTTTACAGTGATGGCTACATTGCTCACTCTATGATAGGTTCGTCGTATATGTATGGCTATATCGCTAATCGAAATGGGAATATTGTTAGTGCTGAAGGTCCGCAAGGTTGCTTTGACTTCACGTTTGCTAAAAATCCTGCTACAGGGTATTTCACTATCATGCAGAGCGACGGCAGATATCTGACTCGCAATGGAGGATCGCTCAACTGGGCTGGGTATGACTTCACTGATAATCCGCAGGATGCTGGTGCTCAGTGGGAGGTGAAGCCGGGAAGTGACGGAACATACATTATCAAGAATGTATCTCTTGGAAGCACAATTCAATTTGATACCCAGTATTCTTCATTCGGACTATATACCGGTGAAAGCCGAAGTTTCCCTTATATTGTAAAACATCTTTAATGAATTGTCATGATGAAAGTAAATAAATATCTGGCCTTCTTGATGGCGGCAGGGATTCTTTCTATGGTAGCATCCTGTCAGGACAGTTACGATGCTCCTGAACTTGAAGTGCCGAAAGCATACATGACTCCAAACACCACTATCCTTCAGTTGAAAAAGGATTTTCAGGCATATCAGGCTTCTACCGGGAATGCAACTTATACAGTTCCGACCAAAGATAATCCTGACAACGGAATCCCGGAGCCTTGCATTATACACGGTTTTGTAGTGTCGTCTGATGCGACAGGCAATATCTATCAGTCTCTTGTTATTCAAGATGAAACCGCTGCGATTCAGTTCAGCATTAGTCGTGCCTCGCTCTGGTCTCTTTATCCGATAGGTCAGGAAATTATGGTGAATGTCACCGGCATGGTGGTTGGAGTATATGGTAATCTGATTCAGATCGGCGACTACTATGAGAATGGAGGTGAACCTCAAGTTGGGCGTATGCTTTATGCTAAGTTTAAGAATCAATCCCAACTAAACGGCGTTCCGAATGATAATTTCAAATATGTGTCTTTTGACGCAGAGTGGCCTTCCGACCGTCCCTACATTATTGCCACATCTATTGCTGAAGTTAAGGAACTTGCAGGAGATGATGATGCGGTGTCCCGTATGCAGAGCCAACTTGTGAGGTTTCAGAACGTTCACTGGCAAGATGCAGGAAAGACGACTTATGCCGAATATGAGGAGACTAGCCGCCGATATATTCTCGATAGCAGCAATAATTCCCTTATGGCTTATAATTCAGGCTATTCCACTTTCTACAACGATGTTTTGCCCGAAGGTACAGGTTCGGTTGAAGGAATCCTGAGTTATTATGGCTTTGATGGCACTTCTGATCCATGGCAGTTATTGCTCCGTTCCACTCAGGATGTCAGCTTTGGTGATGTGCCTGGCACAAAGCGGAAGCCTTACGGTGTGGCAGATGTGATTGCCCTTGATGACTGCGGTCTTGATGCTTGGGCGGAGGGATACATCGTTGGTGCATTTGATTTCAGCGGCAACCCCATTTTTGGAGTAAGTGATGATCTGATCGACGATAATGTCCTTATTGCTGCAGATGCTTCTTGCAAGGATGTAGCTCAGTGTGTATGCGTTCAGTTGCCTGCTGGAAGTATGCTTCGTCAATATGCCAACCTGCTTGATAATCCGGGTGTGATTGGTAAGAAGTTGACTGTCAACGGTAACTTTGCTCCATATTATAAAATGCATGGTATCCTTGTTCCCAATGGTTCTAAATCGGAATTCTCTATCGAAGGTGTTGATTTAGGTGCAGGTGAAGGCAATGGTAGTGCAGATGATCCTTATACTGTTGAGTATGTGCTTGGACATTATAAAGATGCAGAGGCGGATGTATGGATGTCCGGATATATAGTTGGTTTCATGGATGGTAAATCAGGTGCTGTCTTCGGCGTGCCTGGCGAAGATGCTGACTATAACGGTGCTAATGTACTCGTGGCATCTGATCCTTCATGCAAGGATGTTGCTAAGTGCGTCTACATGAAATGCGATAGAAATAAAGTCGGTTTGAAGCGAAATCCCGATAATCTTGGCAAGAAGATGAAGGCGCAAGGTGGATTTATGACGCAAGATAATATGGCAGGGTTCAACGCTGCTTCGGTCGTTGTAGAATAAGTTTATGAAGAAATCTATTGCAATTATATTGCTCTCCATGGCATGGTCGGTCTCATATGCTGAATATAAGCCCGGCTACTATGATGCCATGGATGGCAAATCAAAGGAAGATTTGAAGCATGCAGCTCGAGGGTGTGTGGAAAAACACACTAAGTTGAATTATTCAAATCTGCCTAACTATTGGATTGTCTCGGATATTTATCCGGAACTTTACGATGGACTTAAGCGCTGGTGGGACATGTATAGCAATAATGTCTATCTCATTCAAAATGGACAGACCGGCAAGGCTTCCTTTTCTGCCAATAAGATGCAGCGTGAGCATGCTGTCCCTAAATCATGGTGGAAAAAAGGTAATGACGTTGAGTATACCCCTGCTTACACTGACATGTGGAACCTTTATCCCTCCGATGGCCCTGCCAATCAGGCTAAACTCAACTATCCGTTGGGACCTGTGAAGTCTGCTTCTTACGATAATGGCGTCACAAAGGTGGGAGATGCCATGTCCGGTTTCGGAGGTGGTAGCAGTAAGGTTTTCGAGCCGGGAGATGAGTATAAGGGTGACTTTGCGAGGGCCTTCTTTTATATGGCGACTGTCTACGACGACCTCCCTTGGGCTTACACCTATATGTTCCAGACCAACGAATGGCCTACTCTTCGGAATTGGGCAAGTTCAATGCTTTTGGATTGGGCACGCCAAGACCCAGTGAGCCAGAAGGAGATTGACCGCAACGATGCGGTTGAAGCGTGTCAAGGAAACAGGAATCCTTTTATTGATTTTCCTCAACTTGCTGAATACATATGGGGTAATCGCACTTCAGACGTGTTCTATCTCAAAGATCAGGAAGGTGGGGGAGTGGTAATCCCTCCCATTGATGGCGACCCGGAGCTTCTAATGCCTGTAAATGGAGAGGCTGTTGATTTTGGAGAAGCTGCCATAGGAAGAGGTGTCTCTACTGTTGTGCAGATTAAAGGTAAGAATCTCACAGCCCCGCTTAGCTTGCGAGTTACGGGTTCTGATCGTGCCGATTTTATTCCCGAAGTGACGGAAATCCCGGCATCCATAATCAATACTCGTGAAGTGTATTCTCTCCCGGTTATGTTCCTCCCTTCTTCTAAAGGTAGCAAGACTGCAAGCCTTGTGATCTATGATGGTGGCCTTGGCGGAGGCAATAACGTGACAGTGAGGCTTAGGGGTGAATCTTTCCCCGTTCCGGAACTTTCTCCGCTTGTCGCTTATGAGGCTTCGGACATTTCGGATGACTCTTATGTCGCTTCCTGGAGTGCTGCTCCTGAGATAATTGATTATTATGTTCTTAATCGGGTTCGTTATTTGGAAGAAGAAAGCGAAGGTGAACTTATAGAGTGCAATGAAACTTCTTTGTTGGTAGAAGGTAGGGAACCGGATGTGATGGAAAGTTACACTGTCTATAGTTCTCGTCTCGGATGCCTTTCTGAAGCATCCAATTCAGTGATTGTGGCTGCCGATACAGGAGTTAGAGGCATTGATGACGCCACTCCTCTGGAGTTTGAAGTTGGCGACGGTTTTATCCGCATTCTTGGCGACACTGTTTCAGAAGGCTTTTATATCGTGGATATCTACGGCAGAATCATTTTGGACGTTGATCGTGTCAAAGGAGGTGATGTATTCGAGGTTCCTGCTGTAGGAGTTGCAGTTCTCGTTTCTAGTGGCAAATCAAGAAAGATTATGATTAAATAATGCTTATATATGTGATATAAATAGACTAATCAATTTATTTATCTTGAAAAATGACAGATTTTTGAATTTCATTTGGTAATTCTGAAATTTGTCATTAACTTTGCACTTCAATTCAATTTTAGAACCTGTCTTAAATAAAATCATATGTTGCCAAACACAGATGTCATCACGAAAGATAGCGTGGTGGTGAGATTTTCAGGAGACTCCGGCGATGGTATGCAACTTGCCGGAAATATTTTCTCCAATGTTAGTGCCGGCGAGGGAAACACTATTTCTACTTTCCCTGACTATCCGGCTGAAATACGCGCCCCGCAAGGCTCTTTAAGTGGAGTAAGTGGGTTCCAGGTGCATATTGGTAAAGGTGTGCACACTCCCGGTGATGCTGCTGATGTGCTTGTCGCCATGAATCCTGCTGCATTGAAGACCAATCTTCGTTATCTCAAGAAGGGAGGTATTATTATTTGTGACAGCGATACTTTCCGCCCTGCCGACCTTAAGAAAGCCGAATATGCCACCGATGACCCTGTGTCAGAACTTGACATTGACCCCGACCATATCATGCTTGTGCCGATGACAACTATCCTCAAGTCGGCTCTCGCTGACTCCGGAATGGATCAGAAAGCAATGATGAAATGCAAGAATATGCTTGCTCTTGGCATCGTTTGCTGGCTGTTTGATCGTCCTGTGGATAGCGTTCTCCATAAACTTAAGGCAAAATTTGCTAAGAAGCCTGCTGTATATGAAGCCAATGCGAAAGTGGTGCAGGCTGGTTGGGACTATGGGCACAACACTCATGCTTCTATGCCTACTTATCGTATTGAGACTGAGGTGGTGACGCCCGGTGTATATACTGATGTGAATGGCAACACAGCTACTGCATGGGGCCTTATCATGGCTTCTGAGAAGAGTGGGCTGCCTCTCTTCCTTGGAAGTTATCCTATCACTCCTGCCACTGATATTCTTCATGAACTCGCTAAGCGTAAGGATCTCGGTGTGAAGGCTTGCCAGATGGAAGATGAAATTGCAGGCGTTTGCTCCGCAATTGGTGCTTCATACGCAGGCAATCTCGCAGTTACTTCCACTTCCGGTCCCGGTCTTGCTTTGAAGAGTGAAGGTATAGGTCTGGCAGTCATGGCTGAACTTCCTCTTGTAGTAATTGATGTTCAGCGTGGTGGTCCCTCCACTGGTCTTCCCACAAAGACAGAGCAGACCGACTTGATGCAGGCTCTTTATGGACGCAATGGCGAGTCTCCTCTCTGCGTTGTGGCTGCGGCAAGCCCTACTGATTGCTTCACAATGGCTTTTGAAGCGGCACGCATTGCTCTCGAGCATATGACTCCGGTAATTCTTCTTACCGATGCTTTCATCGCCAACGGGTCAAGTGCGTGGCGTGTGCCTGAAGAGGAAGACTATCCGGCTATTAAGGTTCCGTTTGTCAAGAAGGAAATGGTAGAAGCCGGCTGGACTCCTTATTTGAGAAATGAAGAGTCGCTTGTGCGCTATTGGGCTATTCCTGGCACCGACGGGGCAATGCATCGTGTAGGCGGCTTGGAAAAAGATGCTGTTACAAGTGTGATATCTACTGATGGTGCCAACCATGAGAAGATGGTCTGGACCCGTCGGCAAAAAGTGGCTAACATTGCTAATGATATTCCCTTGATTAAGATTCAGGGTAATGCTGATTCCGACACTCTTCTTATTGGTTGGGGTGGCACCTATGGTCACATGCTGACTGCTTGTGAGGAATTGAATAAAAACGGACATCCGGTGGCTCTTGCCCAATTCAGATATATCAATCCTCTTCCTGCCAACGCTCTTGATGAAATCCGAAAATATAAGAATGTGATTGTGGCTGAACTCAACACCGGTATGTTTGCCGATTATCTTCAGCAGAAACTTCCTGGCGTTGAAATAAAGCGTATCAATAAGATTGAAGGGCAACCGTTCTTGGTTTCTGAAATTGTGGATGGTGTCCTCAAACACATCAATAATTAAAAATCCGGTGACAATGGAAAACAATAACTGCATTTTCGCCCCCGGCGACTTCAAAAACGGGGCAAGCGTCCGCTGGTGTCCCGGATGTGGAGACCATGCTATTCTTAACACTCTCCACAAGGCTATGGCTCGTGTCGGGATTGCCCCAAAAGATACGGTGGTAGTCAGCGGTATCGGCTGTTCCTCGCGTCTTCCTTATTATATGAATACTTATGGCATGCACACTATCCATGGACGTGCTGCTGCTATTGCTACTGGGGTAAAGACTTCTCGTCCTGAATTGACCGTTTGGCAGATTTCCGGCGACGGCGACGGACTTGCCATCGGAGGCAACCACTTCATTCATGCTGTGCGCAGAAACGTGGATATCAACATGCTTCTCCTTAATAATAAGATCTATGGACTGACAAAAGGGCAATATAGCCCTACTTCTGAGCGTGGCACTGTCTCAAAATCAAGTCCATATGGCACTACTGAGGATCCTTTCATCCCGGCAGAACTTTGCTTCGGTGCACGTGGAAATTTCTTTGCCCGCTCATTTGATGTGGGTCTTGATATCAGTGTGGATGTAATGGAGGCTGCTGCTCGCCATAAAGGTGCCTCTGTAGTCGAGATACTTCAGAACTGTGTCATCTTCAACAATGGTATTCATGCCGATATCGTTGACAAGGAGGTGAGAGATGATCATACTATATATCTGAAGCATGGAGAAAAAATGATTTTCGGCAAGAACCTCGATAAGGGGCTTGTGCAGGATGGCTTCAATGTGAAGGCTGTCACCATTGGCGAAGATGGCTACACGATCGATGATGTCCTTGTCCATGACGCTCACTGCGAAAGCAATTTCCTTCAGCAGCAACTTGCCATGATGGATGGTCATGATCTTCCCCTTGCTTTCGGTGTGATTCGGGATTATGCTGCTCCTACATACGAGACGGAAGTGGCTGCTCAAGTCAAGGAGGTCATGCAGCGTAAAAATTATGCGTCTTTGCGCGACATGATACTTAAAACTTCCGACACCTGGAAAGTGGAATAATCTGAAATATTAGCGAATAATTTGGACTTTTTGCCGAATATGATGAAAAAACATGCACAAACATCAAAAAAATGTGCAAAAATCGCCAAAAAATTTCGCTATATGAATTTTTTTAATTAGTTTTGCAGTC
>CAMWQF010000028.1 GCA_947176285.1 uncultured Porphyromonadaceae bacterium | reverse complement strand
AGATATTCAGCCCTCCGGGCTTACTATCGACTTATACTTTTCCGGTGTCACCGAGGCTAGATATTCAGTCCTCCGGGCTTACTGGATGGATTCGACTTCGTTGCGAAGAGCGTTGATGTCGAAGTCCTTTTGGCGACGCTGCACAATATTGCGGAGATCGTCGAAAGATATCTTCCACTGGTCAGTAAACCAGTTGCGAGCAATCGACTGCTTCTGCATAATCACTTCGTAGCCATTAATCTGGTCGGTATCTTCAACAGGATAAACCTCACCATATTTTTCTTTTACCTGCTTGAGGTATGCCTCAACCGCTTCCACTGTAGTGAGATATTCATCATTCAAACCTATCACACCCATTCTATAGTCCTTATACGCTTTTTCCTGAGAGTGGAAGAAATAATGTCTTTTCTCAGGGTTCTTAGGATCGTCAAGGACATAATAGCAGTAGTAGTTTGCGTCATCTTCTTCGACTTCATTATCAGCCTTACCGCTCTCAGTGGTCCAACCTTGCTTAGCCATCCAGAGGATAAGATCCATCTGCTCGGGAGTGCGGGTAAGATAGTTTGCAATAGTCTCTGCAAAGTCCTCGCGAGCCTGAGAAGAAGCATACGGAGTGATGAAACCGCGAGAGGCTACATAACCGGGTTGCTTAGACTGCCAAGAACTGTCATCGTAACGACCAGTAGAGAGGAGATTGAAATCAGTAGGATAAGACTTTGTCTGGTGGAGGATATGTCCGAACTCATGGTGCATAGTGCGGAAATAATACTCATTCAGCATATTTATGTCGTCAAGATCCATTTCATTGACCTTGAACAGAGTCACCTTCAGACCACCTTCAGCCAAACCGAGAGTCTCAGTTCCGGTCTGCGGATTATAAGCCGGAGAACCAACAAGGTGAAGGATACGGGGACCATAACTCTTAATGAAGTCCTCCCCAGTCAATTCCTTATATGAATCATACCAGAGGTATTTTGTCAGCAAAGCAAGGTCGCGTGCATTATCATAAGTAGCAGGCACGAGGTTGTACTCCATATCAGCCTCCACATCTTCCATGAGATATTTGAAATCTACATTGTAGACATCACGGAAGTTCTGATTGAGCCATTTATCAAACTTATAAGTATATGAACTTGGATCAGGCTCATCGCTCACCTCAGGGAAGATAGTCGGGCCAAGTTTGTCTTCGGAGCAAGACGCGAGAAGAGGAGCGATCATTGCTGCCATTATATATTTTGAAACTTTCATAGTTTTCAGTTATTAGTTTTCCGTTTTATGTTTTATCAGCGTACCATAGTAAGAGCGCTTGGAGGCACTAACTTCGTATCTTCCGGCTTGGGACGTGGATTCTGCTGCATTCCGGCAGCCACGATCTCAGCAGGAATCTGGATTGCCTTGCGCTCATCGAAGATGCCAAGATGATCCATACCTTCTTTTCCTATCTTACGGTCGAATTCAAGACCCAGACGCTTGATATCGAACCAACGCATACCTGTATGAAGCATCTCGATACGGCGGAAGTGCTGGATACATTGTAGAACACCCATTGCATCGTTGCCACCTATTGACCATTTTGATGGACAAATCATATCAATGTTGATAGTCTTGGCAATTCCATATCCCGGATTTTTAGTGACATAGAAATCACGGATATTATCCACTGTAAGGTCTTCGAAACGATCTTCGCTACCAACAGCATCCGGACAATTACGGCGCGCCTTTTCCCATATCGAGAGGTCGGCAACAGCACCATTGATATCGCCAAGGAAGAGTTTAGCCTCGGCACGAGTGAGAAGAACTTCTTCAGTAGTAAACTCTGAGCGAGTCACGTGGCAATAACCGATACCTGCAATCTTGTCGGTGTATTCAAACTGCTCTGAAATATTACCGGCGAAATAACTTCCGTATTCAGACTTTCCATTGCTACCGCAAGAACCGTTAAAACAGGGATGCATCACGAAAAGTCCACCTTTTCCATTTGTCTTGCGATAAGTGAAACTGCTCCAAGCCGGAGAAGAACCTTGTATTGTTGAGGATAAAGCATCGCGGATGACTGCATACCTTCTTCCTCCTGCGTAATGACGGAAAGCAACTGAATAAGTAGCAAGAAGCATTAAGTTGCGAGGTTTGTCGCTACCTTGAGCAAACTTACCGAAGTCTGAGATATAATAGAAGTTGCCAAGGTTCTGGAAAATCGTATTCAGAGATGAGGAGGGATCGACATCAGCACCACCGAAAGCATTGTTGCAATGCTCGAGACACTTGTCATACTCGCGAGTGATGAGATAAAAACGGGCTGCAAAAGCCTCGGAAGCCGCCTTGTTGAAGTGATATTTAGGGATATCATATAGACCATTATCAATCAAAGGAAGAGCGGTCTCAAGATCGGTGCGAATGTTATCGTAGGTCTCTTTGAGAGTGCCACGCTGATACATAGGCTTTACAGTAGTCTCCGGCTTCTTGATATACGGAATACCAAGGAGTGTAGCATTTGTATCATCGCCACGATAAGGATGGCAGAATACTTGGGCAAGTATGAAGTGGCAATAGCTTCTGATCATCAGAGCCTCGCCCTTAATGGCAGACTCAGTGGAATTAAGAGGACGCTCGCTTTCCCATTTTTCAATCACCTGAAGCACAGCATTTGCACCGGCGATTGCACCGTAGTGACTCTCCCAGATTGAAGAAGGGCTATCAGTAGAAGTATTGCTAAGACAAACTTCCCAACGGAACATCTCGTCATCACCACGGTCGTAAGCACTGAGGTTGTAACGCAGACCGTCAGCATCCGGAGCATTATTATCTTCCATATTGTCAGACATCAACTCACAGGGCCATCCATAGTTATTCTGCGGATAAGAAGAGACGAGCAGCATACGGAGTTTGTCGGTAGAATCCAATTCCACACGTGAGTCGGTCGGGGTGCCGAGGAAATCGCTTCCGCAAGAAGTGAGACCAAAAGCGGCAGCCAAAGCGACAGAATATATGATTTTATTTACTTTCATTTTATTTTAGTTTAATCGTTTAAATGTTTAACCGTTTAGTTATATCAAAAAATCTATTAAACTTTAAACTTTTAGAATCCTACGCGGACTGTGAATGTGAACTGCTTCGGGTTTGGAGAAGCAACACCACCGGTGTTGAAGAACTCGGGATCCTGTCCGTTGAGTTTCTTGTCAGAGTAGATCAAGAACGGATTGGTAGCGGCAAACTTCAAAGAAGCGTTGCTGATGCGGAGAGCCTTGTTCCAATTATCCGGGAACTCATATTGAAGAGATATTTCTTTCATTCGAATGAAATCACCCTTAGCAATACGAGCCGTGGAGTAGTTGTAGGCATTGTATGCATAAGAAAGGTTGCTGTCGTTGTGGTACTGACGAAGAGAAGCAATCGTAGGAACGTTTGTATATTTCTCGTCGCCGGAAGCCACCCAACGGTCCATGAAATCCTTCGGCATCGCTGTAAGGTCGGAGTAAGCGGCTGCAAACACCGGATCGAGACGGATCTTATTGCCGAAAGCGTAAGTCATGAATACATTCAAGCTCCAGTTCTTATAGTTGAAAGTATTACCAAAGCCACCGGTGAAAGGAGCATCGACAGGACCTTCATATACAAGGTGGTCGAGTTTTTCCCATTCCTGCATATTGATGTTGGAAGTGGTAACCTCTCCATCCTCATTGATGAACTGTGGGATACCGTCTTCAGTCAAGCCAACGAAAGGAAGAGAGAAGATGGCACGCACCGGATATCCTTCAACTGCGAAACCTGTACCCTGAACAAGGTCGATGACACGTGAACGGGAAGTAAGGTCAGTGATCTTATTCTTAGCATAAGAGAAAGTGAAGTCGGTAGTCCAGTTGAAGCTTGGGAGCTGGATGTTGTGAGTGGTCAAAGTGAATTCCACACCATGAGATGCCATCGAAGCAACGTTAGCATACTTCATGATTTCACCGCCGACACCTTGAGTATATATTCTGCCGATAAGATCGAAGTTGTTTCGGGTGTACCAGTCAAATACAAAATTGATACGGTTGTTAAGGAAACCAAGGTCAGCACCGATGTTCAACTCATGCTTTTTCTCGTAGGTCAACTCACCATTAGCGAGCTGCTGAAGGATAAGAGCCTGTTCGTAGGCGTAAGTATCCTGTTTCCAAGGACGAGAAGGATAATAAACTGCAGAAGCATTAGAAACTGAAGCAAGACCGGAGTCAGCAGTAAGCGAGTAAGAAACGCGCACGCTTGCAGTGGAGAGAACCGGATTTACGAACCAAGCTTCTGAATCAGCATTCCAAGCACCTGATATGTTCCAAGTAGGAAGCCAACGAGATTGAGAAGAGCGACCGAGTTTATTTGATCCCTCATATCGTATAGTACCGTTGATGATATATCGGTTGTCATACATAAAGCTTGCAGTGCCGAAGTAAGCCATGTTGCGGAATGTGGTCGGAGTATATGAATAGTAGTTCATGTTCTCCTCATTCTGCTGCTTGAAGAGTTTCCAGTCGGTGAAGGGGATATTACCATTCTTATAGCAAATTCCCCATCCCTCATACGACTCAGTGAGACGGTCAATCTTAGAAGCCTCTAAACCAGCCATAGCGTTCACACGGTACTTACCTTCGAAGTCACGGTTGTAGGTAGCTGTAGCGCGGAAGTCCCACTGGTTCATCGCATACATTGTATGGCGGAGGATACCACCGTTAGGAAGGACAGAAATCGGAAGCGAGTTGGGATCATCGGGGTCAGTGTAAAGATATGGATTGACCGCACGAATCGTAGAGTTTTCCGGGTTTACACCTGCACGGTAAGCCATCGCCTGGTTTGAGTCATCCATAATGTAGTGGTTCTGTCCGGAAGTGCTTCTACGGAAAGAGCCGAGAGCCATAAGGGTAAGACCAGTGATAGGTTTCCATGTTAATTCACCTTGGAACTTGACGTCCATCACATTAAGGTCGATGTAGTTGTTGTCGAGTTCCTTGAAGATATTGAAGTCAGCGTAGTTACGAGTCTGAATAGCATTCGGATCGGTAGTACGCGCAGTATTCAAAGCATACGAATACGGGTTGATGTCAAATGAACGGTTGACAGCGCCTGAAACGACATCAAGTTCCTGAGAGAGTGTGCCCGGCGCCTTCTGATGGCGGTAGCTATCGGAAGTGAGCAACTTCACCTTAAGAGTGCGGGAAAGATTGTAGGATGCGTTAGCATTGAAAGTGTAGCGAGACACGTTTGACGACTTATACCATCCTTCATCACCCATGTAGGAGAAAGAAGTGTAGAAAGAACCCTTGTCAGTACCACCTGAGATGCTGACAGCGTGGTTCATCATCACATTATTGTTAAACAGGAGATCAAACCAGTCAGTATTGCGGAACTCAGCCTGACGCAAGTATTCATTCTTGGCAGCCTCAGTGTTAGCGAGACCGAATTTGCCTGTAGCGGGATCATAAGTATTGATCAACTTATACATCGAACCATAGACACCTGAGTTGGAGGAATTGGCGAGGGAAGCGAACGACAGCCATCCTTTCTCTTCCATTTCCTTGTAAATACCCATCTGCTCCTGAGAGTTTGCGATGTTGAAGTTGCGATAATTAGGTTTAAGACGGTAGGTGAACTCACCGGTGTAGTTAATGCTGGTGCGTCCGGCACTACCCTGCTTAGTGGTCACGACGATCACACCCGCCATAGCGCGAGCACCGTAGATAGAAGTAGCGGAACCATCCTTGAGGACCTGGAAAGACTCGATGTCGTCAGCATTAAGGCCGGCGATAGCAGAAGCGATAAGAGTCTCGGCATTACCTGATGAAAGGTCGTCGGCACTAAGCTCGACATTATCTTCAAGGATAACGCCATCTACAACCCAAAGAGGTTTGTTTGTACCGTAGATAGAAGTTGCGCCACGTACGCGGATTTTAGGGGCAGTACCGAAAGTGCCGGAAACGTTCTGCATCTGGACACCTGCAACACGACCTTCGAGAGAGCGGGCAACGTCAGCCACACCTGAAAGTTTAGTCTTGTCAGCGTCGATCTTAGTAGCAGAACCCGTAAAGAGTCGGCGGTCGACAGTACCCATACCGGTCACAACCACTTCGCTGAGCTGCTGAGAATCAGACTCAAGCTCAATAGTTACATTTTCTGCTGCTTTAACTTCAGCAGTCTTATAACCAACATAGGAAACTTGGATAATAGATTTAGCATTAGGGACAGTAATTTTGAATTTACCGTCAATGTCAGTAGAGAGGGCCGTTGCGGGTTTCCCCTTAATCATGACCGTAGCGCCGATAGCCGGGTCATCAGGATCGTCCTTAAATGTGACGGTACCGTTGACCACTATGTCGGCATACATCCCGATAGCCGCAAATAGGCTAAGGGCGAGTAGGACTAGTTTCTTTTTCATGTGTTCGTTCCGAAAATGTGGTACTATTTCCGACCGAAACTCGTCTCCGGGAGGAGCCGGTATGGTACGGATTTGTTATTGTATTCAATTTAGATTTTGTGCCAAAAACGGCACATGATGAAATCAAAAGGAACGCATCCAAATGATTTCGGAATGCAAAGATACAAAAAAATCTTGAAATAACGGCAAGAAACAGCGGTGTTTTTTAGTTAAAAACCAATAATAAGATGTTAAAAAACATACAATAAGACCAATTTTTCAAGCTATAAATAGCATATTGATATTATTACACATTTCCACTGCCGCATTCTCGCATCTCATGCATTCGGATAGATAAAAATCAAGTTTAAATGATTGCAAAATGCCAAACGCCGGTATTTACACAAAAAAGACGCACTTTTGGTGCGCCTTTAGAGATTTTCCGGCATTATGGAGGCCGGGAGCCCCGTCTCCATAAATCAGCGCACTATTACTTTTTTTGTCTTGTTAGCGAATTTTACAATGTATATGCCGGGAGCAAGAGCATCTTTCGGCAGGCGTTTGCCTGACAAGTCAAATACCTCAGCACCTTCAGGAGCAACGATGCACCCAACACCACCGGAAATGGCTTCGATGTCACTCTCTATTCCCTCAACAGCCGTCTCGCCACGCGGGATATCCTTGAGCACTACCTTTACAACATTGGAAGTATCCGAACACGGGATCTTCTTGACGGCACGGACATAGATGTCAATCTCATTGTTCCAATAGGAAATAGGAACACTCACCACTTTAAAGCTTGTGACATCACCTACGTTAAACTCATCATATATGCCCATAGCCTTACCCGTGCTTGAACGCTTGATGGTGAGCAAATATGAATCGGCACCTTCCACCGGATCCCAAGTCAAAGTGAAATCCTTAGCCGTACCCAACGCCACATAAGGGCGGTCGTGGAGCAAAGGGGCACCAGTCGGCGTTTCTGAAATCATATTATAGTCAAAAGAACCGGTTTTGTCTTCTGCATTAAAGCAGATATCAGTAATGTAAGGGGTTTTCCAGTAAAAATATGACTTAGATGGAGTAAGCTGCTTGGCACTACCCTTATAGATATTACCTTTAGCAAAAGTAGGATTTTCCTTATTGATGCCGTAGATTATCTCCACATTAGAGCCATACCTTGAATTGACAGTATTGTTGGTCCAAGTGTTTTTGTTGTAATTTATCCGCCAAACCAACAGGCCCGATTCCGGGAAGCACCGATCCCAATTAGAGGAGTTATCTCTTGATTCAATCACAAAATATTCAGACTCAAAAGAAGTCTTGTCTGCATTCTTAGGGATTCGGACTCTTACGGCTGATGGGGTGTCTGTCGATCCCAAAGCCGCCAAATCATAATGAGTACCATCCTCAGCATCGGTGAATTCTAGCCAACGGCACACCCACTGTTCGTAAGCCGACATCAGCGGAGGAATGCATCCATTGAAGTTATAGCTGCCGGCATCCATAACATCCCATTTACCGGGAGTCACAACCTGAATGCCTTCTGAGTATTCCACATCATAAAGGTCGGGCAATCCAAGCACATGACCATATTCATGGACGAAAGTGCCGATACCTCCAACCCATGGTTCAGATCCATCTCTCCAAGGGTTTTTGCCTGTGACAGGATTAAAACCATTTAGTTCGTTGGCGCAAGCATAAGGTCCGACTCTCTTTGAATCGAGGACAAGACGGTTGGAACCAGTGCTGCCACACCATCTGTAGTCAAACTGATGAGGCCAAATAGTCTCTGTGTCGGAATCAGCCTGTCCGTAACCTGCATAATAGAAGAAAACAGTATCTACGATGCCATCCTCATCAAGATCATAGTTGGAGAAATCAACTTCGCCACTGTCATGAAGCTGCGTCAGAGACTCTTCAATCAACGACTTCATGGAAACATCTCCCATGCCTGCATAGAATGAAGCATTATTGCTTACTTTTACAGGACCATAGACATCAAACTGAGGTTCATACAGACCATTGGAAGAAGCCAAATAGTAGTCGATGGCGGATCCTGAAGCCTGATAATCTGAAAATCCACGCTCGTTGAGCTGACGCGTGAAATATTCTTTAGGATTCTCCACAGTGAAAGGCACGTCTTGGAACTCTACGAGCACCACCAAGGAGCGATTACCTTTTCCCACTGTAGGATAAGTGGAACGTCCTTCTGTGTTAAGCCCCCCCATCCTTTTCTTAGCAGACACATCATTAGACATATACAGAGGAGCAGCAAGTTCCGCCTCAGCCCTTAGCATCTCAACATTATCTTTAGAGAATGAGAGTCTGGCGCCACCACGGACAGCATCAACCACGAAGCCACGGGAATTTTTTTCGAGGATTCTGGTGCAGTCAAGGTCAGTCATGAAGTGGAAAAATTCATCTCCATGCATACGCACCATTACAGTAGAGCCATCGGGATTAGTGACAGGACGCGGACGAGGGTCAGCAGGGACAGCCGCCATAAAGCCGGGGAGAGTCATAGCCAAAGCAGCAATTATGTGTTTTATCTTCATATCTGATTTTAAGTTATGCAAGCTAAACTGAATATAGGAAGGGTTATAAGGTCTTGCAGCTTGCTAAGTTGGGTTAGTTTAAATTTATTTAAATAAAGGCCTCCTACAATCGGGAGGCCTGACAAAAGGATGGTTGCCTTACCAAGATTCGAACTTGGACAAACAGAACCAAAATCTGGTGTGCTACCATTACACCATAAGGCAATCATGAACTCCAGACAGGCTCTACTGTCTCGAAGCGAGTGCAAAGTTAGACAAAAAATCTTGACTGTGCAAATATTTTTAGATTTTTTATGAAAAATAATCTTAAAAAGGGTATTGTGGAAGTTAGAAACGGTCAAGGACAGTCTGGAGAAGCTGGCGGACGCGAGGCTTATAGTCAGTATTGGCTTTTGTCGCTACTCGCTCGGCAATGATGCAGCAGACAGTCATAGCGCGATGTCCGAGGAGTTTAGCCATACCCTGCAAGCAACCTGATTCCATCTCAAAGTTAGTGACAGGGCGACCGTTGAAGCGGAAACTTTCTATTTTTGCGTTCAAGTCAGGGTCAGCCAAGTCAAGACGCACCTGCCTGCCCTGCGGAGCATAAAAACCGACAGCCGACATCGTGTAGCCACGCACCATGTCGTCTCGCCCGATCTGGTTGACAAGGTCCGGATCAGCATCAACAGTATACGGAGCAGCCCAAATAGGAAGCCATCCTGTGTGGCGCATCAACTCGCGCTGGAAATCAAGGTCGCAAACCTCATCCCTGCGTGCATAATAATTAAGGATGCCATCAGTGCCGGTACCTTTTTCAGCAATCACATAGTCACCGATATGCAAATCAGGCTGAAGAGAGCCGGAAGTGCCGACACGCACCATATTAAGTGTGCGGTGCTCGGGTTTCACCTCACGAGTCTTGAAGTCGACGTTGGCAAGAGCATCTAGTTCTGTCACCACAATCTCGATATTGTCAGATCCGATTCCATGAGATATGCACATCACATCCTTGCCTTTATATTTACCGGCTATTGTGTGGAATTCACGAGATTGCACATCATAATCGATAGAATCGAAGAATTCAGCCACCATTGAGACACGACCGGGATCACCCACTAAAAGGATATTGTCGCGCAATTGGTCGGGGCGGAGATGGATGTGGAATACAGAACCATCTTCATTAATGATGAGTTCAGAGGGGGGTATGATCTTTTTCATGATAATATTTTTAATTCAACTTTCGCACTCGAAAGCAGATGATTTTAGGGTTGTTATTAGATTAAGATAAATTTCTCTATAATAGGATAACAAATAACTTGGAAATTGTTATTAAAATAAGTTTGACTATTTCATTTATTATATATGGTGACAAAGATGCTTGAAAAGGCCATTGAGATCGAGGGCCTACTGAGAATAATCCGTGATGGCAATCCCGGACCTGAGGTTTTTAGCCTGTTAAAAGCAAAATCGGAAGAATTATCTGACGAAATCAATCGTCTGGAGAGTTCCGAACACACTCCCCAAGAGAAAAAAGAGGAGATTTCTACAGCTCAGATTGAGATGGGAGCAAAATCGGAAGAACTTTCAGAAGCACCTTTAGAAAAGCCATTTATGGAATCTGAGGAAGAGTCCTTAAAAGAACTAAAAGAGGAATCGGAAGAGGAATCTTTTGTAGAATCTGAGGAAAAGCCTAATCAAGAACCAGAAGAGACATATGAGGAAAAATCTTTTGAGGAATCTGAGGAGGAGCCATTAGAAGAACTAAAAGAGGAATCAGATGAAGAATCTTTTGAGGAATCTGAGGAAGAATCCATAAATGAAGAGAACCAAAATTCCGACAATGTTAGCTATGAAGATGAAGAGGATGACATCATGCTGACATTTGATGTGGAAGAACCGGAAACCGAGAGCATAGATCCGGAAATAGACATGACAAAAGAGGCAACCACAAAGGTAGCCAATCAATCGGCAGGCTTCAAAAGACATGCCAAGCTCAAATCATCTTTTTCTCTCAATGACAGATTCTTATATTCAAGAGAACTATTTAATGGCAACATGAAGATGTTTGACTCCACCCTTGAGTTTATCGAAGGAATCGAGGATTTCCCAATCATAGAAGACTATTTTTATAATGAACTCGAATGGGATCCGGAGAATCTGCATGTCGCCACCTTCATGGAGATACTACGACCTAACTTTAGGGAATAGTTTTCATAATTGAGAATTGAGAATTGGGAATTGAGAATTGAGAATTGCTTTTTTGAATTTTGAATTATTATGCTGTATATAGTGCCGACTCCGGTAGGGAATTTGGATGATATGACGTTTCGGGCGGTCAAGACGCTTCAGGAAGCAGACCTGATACTCGCAGAAGATACCCGCACAAGCAGTGTGCTTCTCAAGCACTTTGACATACACACTCCGATGCAAAGCCACCATAAATATAACGAGCATGCCACAGTGAAGCATCTTACTGAACGCCTTGAGGCAGGAGAAGACATCGCACTTATCTCTGATGCAGGGACACCGGGAATCTCAGATCCCGGATTTATGCTCGTAAGGGAATGTCGGAAAGCGGGCGTAGAAGTGACAGTTCTTCCGGGAGCAACCGCATTTGTGCCTGCACTTGTAGGAAGCGGATTGCCGTGCGACAGGTTTGTGTTCGAAGGTTTCCTTCCATTGAAAAAAGGACGGTCTACACGCCTTTCGCAGTTGGCAGAGGATCCGCGCACCGTAATTATCTATGAGAGTCCGGTGAGGCTACCCAGGACATTAAGGCAACTTGCAGAGACATTTGGAGAAGAGCGCGAGGCTTGCGTAGCGAGGGAAATCTCAAAAAAATTTGAGACATTCCATACCGGAACTCTTAAAGAACTTTCGGAGCATTTTTCAGTGAACACTCCCAAGGGGGAAATTGTTATAGTAATCAAGGGAATCGAAAAGTGAATTTTTAATTATAAATCATTGATATTATGAAGAAATTTATTCCATTGTGTGCTATTGGGGCAGTTTTGCTGTCAGCTTGTAGCGGAAACAAGAGTGAGAAAATTGAAGACTCACTTCAACTCGTATCAACTCAGTATGAACAGGCAGCGACGATGAACGATTCACTCCTACTGCTTATGGGAGACATCTACGACGGCCTTGACTCCATCAACATGCAGGAAGGTCTTCTATACAGCATGGACAAGGGGGGCGAGAAGTATGACAGAAGAGCAGAAGTGCGTCAGAATCTTGAAAGCATTAAGGAAAGGCTTCAGAAGAACCGTGATCTTCTTGCCCAAATGCAAGCAAGACTTGACAAGACAGGAAACGAGAATTCAGTTTTGAAGAAGACTATCGCCGACCTGCAAGCCCGCATTGACAAACAGGAAGAGAAAATCGCAGACCTTAACATCAAGCTTGAGGCAGCAAATGCAGAAATATTGCAACTTAACGAACAAGTGATAAAAGGACAGGCAGACCTTCGAGAAGAGACAGCAGCCCGCGAACAGGCTCAGGCAGAAGCAATCGCTGCTGAAAACCTTGCAAACCGAGTTTATTATGCAATCGGCACTGCAAAGGAATTGAAGCAGAACGGCCTTCTCGACAAGAAATTCCTTGGTTCTACCAAAGTGCTTAAGGGTGATTTCAATGAAAACTATTTCACTGCTGGCGACAAGCGCACACTCAGCGTAATCAATACCGGCGGCAAGAAAGCAAAAGTATGGGGTAATTTCCCGAAAGACAGTTATGAGATCATCGAGAACGCTAACGGCACACAGAGCATCAAGATTCTCAATCCAAAATCTTTCTGGAACGTATCTCCTTATCTGATCATCCAAATCAACTGATGAAGTTGTCATTCTTATTTGAATAAAAAAAGTCGGAACTACTTCGATGAAAAAACATAAGGCTTTATTAATATGTGCTGCCATGGCCGGAGAGGCTATGGCAGCCATTTCTGTAGATAAGATTGATCCTCCTTACTGGTGGGTGGGGATGCAAGACACTACCTTGCAACTGCAAATACACGGCACTGACATACGGGATGCCGAATTTTTCCTGGAATATCCGGGTGTGAGCGTAGACTCAGTGGCGAGACTTGACGGAAGTCCGAATTGGCAATATATCTATCTCAACATCTCTCCGGAAGCCAAGCCGGGCACCTTGAAACTAAAGTGGAAATCGGGAAAGAATACAATCACAAAAGATTTCCAACTAAAGCCCCGAAAGGAGATGAAGGGTGCGCAGGGATTCTCGTCGAAAGATGTGCTCTACATGATCATGCCAGATAGGTTTGCATCAGGAGGAAAAGCCCATCCGGGAACGAAAAGTTTGAAAAATGCAGTGCAGATTGACCGCAATAATCCCAATGCCCGGCATGGAGGTGATCTCAAAGGGATCGCAGACCATATCGACTACATTGACTCTTTGGGAGTGACGGCTGTTTGGCTTAACCCTGTGCTTGAAAACGACATGCCGGGAGGAAGCTACCATGGATATGCCACAACTGACTATTATCGTGTAGATCCACGCTTCGGCACCAATCAGGAATATGCTGACTTAATCGACACCCTCCACAGCAAAGGGATAAAGATGGTGATGGATATGATATTCAATCATTCCGGAAGTCATCATCCATGGGCGCTTGATCCTCCGGCAAGCGATTGGTTTAACCACCAGGGCGACTATCAGCAGACCAATTACCGACTTTCCACAATCACTGATCCCTATGCCTCAGAATATGACAAGGACCTTACGGTGAATGGATGGTTTGTAGAGTCGATGCCCGACCTGAACCAAAAAAATCCTCACTTGATGAAATATTTGGTGCAAAACTCAATTTTCTGGATTGAGGATGCCCAGATAGATGGAATCAGAATGGACACCTACCCTTACGCTGACCGCGAAAAGATGGGAGAATGGATAGATGCCGTTATGGCTGAATATCCGGGATTCAATATAGTAGGGGAATGCTGGTATGGCAGTCCGGCAGGCGAGCAATTCTGGCAGACCGGATCGGCAATCGCCGCCTCAAAGGGTATTGACACACGCCTTCCGGTAGTAATGGATTTCCCTTTGAGCATATTATGCGCTGACCTGAAACCATTCAAAGTGGACTCTCAAGCATGGAACGGCATAAACGAGGTGTATGATCATTTTGCACTTGACTATGTATACGCCAACCCGATGAACGTACTCAGATTTCTTGACAACCACGACACTGACCGCTTCATACTTGAGATGCCCGAGAATCTTGACGCCTGGAAACAGGCAATAGCCATGCTGCTGACCGTACCGGGCATACCTCAACTTTACTACGGCACCGAGTTGCTGATGAATGGCAGTAAAGAAGGTTCTGACGGATATGTCAGGCGCGATGTGCCGGGTGGATTCAAAGGAGACAAGGAAAATCAGTTTGAAGCAGCCGGAAGAAACGACCTTCAAAATGAAGCTTTTGACTTCATTGCTGCGATCAATGACTGGAGAAAGACCTCAGATGCCATCGGGAAGGGGGATATGAAGCATTTCATGCCCACAAATGGAGTATATCTTTATCGCAGGAAGTTTGGGAAGGAAGAAGTGATAGTGATATTAAACGGCAAAGATGAGGATCTTGATCTCGACATGAGCCGATATGCCGAGATTATTGATGAAGGGGATGCCTATACAGACATCATCAGCGGAAAAAGAGTCGTGCTTCGTGATGGAGACAAGGAACTGAAACTGCCTGCACGCGCAACTTTGATACTCACTAAGTCTACTTAGTTTGCCTCGGAAGGACGCATGCGGAGCATGCTTTGCTACGCTAATTGTCTCGGACTTATTTGAAATAAAGGGAAATATATACAATGAAAGGAATAAAAGTAATATTGATGTTATGTATGCTTGTCACTTTGATGGCAGGGTGCAAGCCTACAGAAAAAGGATACCGAGAGGCTTATGACGCAGCCAAGAGCAAGAGAGAGCAAAAAGATCCAGATGAAGACCTTTTGACAGGGGGACACAAACTTCTCGGTCTGGAATCCACTAACTGGAGAGTCATAGAAGGAGACTCCTTGCAAGTGCAACACCTTTTTCTTAAACCTATCGGCGATGTGAAATGGCCACAGTCAGGACCCTATAGGCTTGCAATAGCGATGTTCAAGATGACTACTAACGCCAACTCCATGCTTGAAGATCTGAAGAAAAAAGGGAGCCTGAAGCCGGTGATAGCAACAGATGGCAAAGACTCCTATTATATGATAGCAGGGAGCGCCACTTATGTAGATTCACTTGGAAATGTACTCAAGACATTCCGAAAGGAAAATCCGGGATTTCAATATATCGGTATGCCACAGTCAGCACCTCTCATTATTGTAGGCAGATAAAAATTTGCACAAAAACGGGCAGAATTGATAGATTCTGCCCATTTTTTATTATCTTTGCAGTCAAAACATTTAAGAACATCTACAAAGAATGGGAAAAGTCGTTATTATCGGCGCCGGAGGCGTCGGCACAGTAGTGGCGCACAAGTGCGCCCAGCATCCGGAGGTATTCAATGAAATCGTGATAGCCTCGCGCACAAAATCAAAATGCGATGCCCTCGCCGCCAAGATAGGGGCTTCCAATATCACCACCGACAGCGTTGATGCCGATGAAGTGGACCAGATAGTGGAGCTTTTCAACCGTCACAAACCTGACATCTGCATAAATGTAGCCCTCCCCTATCAGGATCTCACCATCATGGAGGCATGCCTGAAGTGCGGAGTCAACTACCTTGATACCGCCAATTATGAGCCTAAAGATGAGGCTCACTTTGAATATAGCTGGCAATGGGCATACCGAAAGAGATTTGAGGAAGCGGGACTGACTGCTATCCTTGGATGCGGTTTCGACCCGGGCGTGAGCGCAGTCTTCGTGGCTTATGCAGCAAAACACCACTTCAAGGAGATGCAGTATCTCGACATAGTAGACTGTAACGCCGGCAACCACGGCAAGGCTTTCGCCACCAACTTCAACCCGGAAATCAACATACGCGAAATCACCCAGAAAGGAAAATACTGGGAAGACGGGAAATGGGTGGAGACAGAGAACCTTGAAATCCACCAACCCCTCACCTACCCCAACATCGGAGAGCGAGAAAGCTACCTTCTCTATCATGAGGAACTTGAGAGCCTCGTACAGAACTTCCCTACTATCAAGCGCGCACGCTTCTGGATGACATTCGGACAGGAATATCTGACCCATCTCCGAGTGATCCAAGACATAGGGATGGCAAGAATCGACCCTGTGATGTATAACGGGCAGGAAATCATTCCTATCCAATTCCTTAAGGCTGTGCTTCCCGACCCGGGTTCACTTGGAGAGAACTATACCGGAGAGACTTCAATCGGCTGCCGCATCAGAGGCATCGACAAGCAAGGAAAGGACTCAACCTATTATATCTACAATAACTGCTCACATGAGGAAGCCTACAAAGAGACCGGAGCACAGGCTGTGAGCTATACGACCGGAGTTCCGGCTATGGTAGGGGCAATGATGTTCCTGACAGGAAAGTGGGTGATGCCCGGCGTTCACAATGTGGAAGAATTCGATCCGGATCCATTCCTTGAGACTCTTGCTCTTAATGGACTTCCATGGCACGTGATCGTGGACGGAGATTTGGAACTTTAATGTTTAATCGTTTAAGGGTTTAAATGTTTAATAGTTTAAATGTTTAAGAGTTTAATCGTTTAAGGGATTTAATTGTTTAATTGCGTATTATAC
>CAMWQF010000027.1 GCA_947176285.1 uncultured Porphyromonadaceae bacterium | reverse complement strand
TGATTCCCAATTCAATTCCTTTTCCATGTGTCCTTTTGATTCTTGTATCAGAAATACTACTGGTGCGATAAAATCGCATTGGTTTAAAAATTATCAAATAAAGAGAGATCTTTGACATTTTGATTTGAATTTATGGATGAGTCCTGCTTTGTCAAGAGTTGTCGTAAATCGCAACGCTCCAAAGCTGAGATTCTGATCAGGGTTGCAACTTCAGTAACAGAATATCGGCTCCTGCAATCAGCCTTTATACGAGCAATGGTAAGATAGGATATGACAGCGGTCCAAAGGTGAATCTTAACAGCATTCTCAGAAAATCCCCAGAGGGTCTTGACAACAATGTTCTGTTTTATCCACTTGAAGAAAACCTCAATATCCCAACGGTGACGGTAAAGATTGGAAATCTCCAATGCGCTGACTTCAAAATTGTTGGATATGAGATCCACTATTGTATCATTGTCCGGGTCATACACCCTGACAAACCTCATGTCCTCCGGATAAAGCTTACGAGACCTGTATCCTGTAATCCGAATAAGTGAGTCTTCCACTATACCGGATTTTACATCTGGTATCTCCAGCTGCCTGACGGTTGTGAACTTCATGTTGTCCTTTGGCCGGGACACCCAGAATGCCTGTGACTGATGGAACCTGAACAGTGCCTCGAAGTCCACATAAGCCTTATCCATTACATAGAAGGCGAATGGCTCGGGGGTTAGCATGTCGAGTTCATTGCTATCATGCCATTTGCCATCGGTGATATGGATGTTTGCAGGTATGCTCCCCCGTAAATCAAGCAAAGTGTGCATCTTCACTGCACCTTTGCTGTATTTGCCCAAAGCCCATGCCGCAAGCTTTATGCTGGTGGATATGGTCGTGGAGTCCAAGGCATAGATCTCATTATCTATATTTATGCCGGAGAGGCTTAACTTAGAATACATGGGTCTTACCAAGCCTATCATATGTATGCCCAGACCCTCGAAAATTCGGTAATCCCGGCTTTCGTTGGCACGTGACAACGATGTGTGGTTCACTGTATTGCGAAAACCGAGATGATATAGATATTTTGAGTGTGCTTCCAGACATAGACAGATATCCCGAAGTGAATCACATCCTGTCAACTGCCCGAAAAGCAGATGAAGAAGGTGGTTGTAGCTGTTGAGATTCTTAGCATGCCAGTCTCCATTATATTGCCTTACAAGTTTATCAAACTGGTAACGCGGTATAAACTCTACAACCTGGGAGAACACGAATTTACCCTGATTCATAATCTTGATGTTTCTTAAACAACAAGATTAATAAATCCAATTCAAATCAAAAAATCATTGTACTCTTATATTTGGCTAAATATTAATGTTTTAATTACAATGGTTCGATTTTTATCGCACCACTACTAATTTGCAAAATACAATTGAAGATTAAACAACTTCATTTACTCCGAGTATGAAACGAATAGCCCTTCCCCTTTTGTTGCTGTCATTGACGGCACTCTGCCTCTCGGCATCTGAACGAATTCTTTTCAACGATGGATGGATGTTCGCATTTGGCGATGCATCTGATCCTTCTAAAGATTTTGGGTGTGGAACTGAGTATTTCAATTATCTCACTAAGGCTAACTCCATTCATAATGAGGGTCCTTATTCTCCAAAGTTCGATCCCGAAAAATGGAATAAGGAATGGAAGCCGGTCACTCTTCCTCATGATTGGGTAGTGGATCTCCCGTTTGCTCAGGAGGCAAGTCACAGTCATGGTTATAAGACGGTGGGCTATAAGTATCCGGAGTCGAGTGTTGGATGGTATAGAAAAACATTTGATATTCCGGCTGAAGATTACGGAAAGCATTTTTCTTTGCAATTTGACGGGATATTCCGAGATGCACGCATATGGGTCAATGGTTTTTATTTGGGAAGCGAACCAAGCGGATATGCCTCTCAAGTTTATGATATTTCGGAATATCTTAACTATGGAGGAGAGAATGTTGTAGCTGTCAGAGCAGATGCTACTCTCGAAGAAGGATGGTTTTATGAAGGTGCCGGCATATATAGAAATGTATGGCTCGATAAGAGCGATCCTCTGCACGTTGCCCCGTTCGGCACATTCGTATATGCAGATATGAATTACCCTTATGATGAAATCACAGTCAATGTCGAGACTGCTATAGATAACAAAGGAAACGAACCCGCTGAGTTCAAGGTGCGCAATCATCTAATTAGTCCGGATGGTGCGAATGCGGAGATGCCTGAATCGGATACCATTATCCTTGCCGGAAAGGAGAGTGGCATGTCAATTTCAACTGTTTCACTTGCAAATCCTATACTTTGGGACATTGATGCGCCGGCAATGTATGAAGTGGTTACTGAAATTGTGAAAGATGGTAAGGTTGTGGATACGCAAGTGACTCGTACAGGTTTTAGAGATATAAAGTTTTATGCGGACAAAGGATTCTTCCTAAATGGCAGAAATGTCAAGATAAAGGGAGTCAACATGCACCAGGATCATGCCGGAGTAGGAGCCGCTATTCCTGATGCAATGCAGGCATTCCGACTCAAGGAACTTAAGAAGTATGGTGTAAATGCTTATCGCTCAAGTCATAATCCGATGTCTCCTGCAATGCTTGAGGCTTGCGACACTCTTGGCATCTTAGTCATGGAAGAGAATCGATTGACTGGAGTCAATAATTATCATATCGGTCAGTTGAAGCGGATGATAGAGCGCGACCGCAATCATCCATCTGTTATTGTATGGAGTGTCGGCAATGAGGAATGGGGCACTGAATGGAATGATTTCGGAAGCCGCATTTCAGAGTCGATGCGTGAGTATTGTCACAGATTCGACCCTTCTCGCCCTATGGCTATGGCAACTTCCGGAGGTCCAACTGTTGTTGTTCCGGTGGACGTGGCTGGATATAATTATGTGCTGCAGAATCCCATTGATGAGCATAGAAAGAATTATCCTGAAAGAAAAGCATTGGGTACTGAAGAGACTACCGGATGTGGTGCACGTGGGGTCTATTATGATGACCATGCTAATGGATTTATGATGGCGATCAATCGATCGCCAAGTGGTCCCGATAGTCTTTACAACGCGATAGAACGAGGGTGGAAATTCTACGATGAGCGCCCTTGGCTCGGAGGCGTCTTTTATTGGACTGGCTTTGACTATCGAGGCGAATCTAATCCGATGGTTTATCCTGCCACTAATTCTCAGTTTGGGGTTCTTGATTATTGTGGCTTTCCAAAAGATGAGGCATTCTATTTAAAATCTTGGTGGACCGACGACCCCGTACTCCATATCTTTCCTCATTGGAACCTTGCCGCATATGAAGGAGAAGAGGTCGATGTCTGGGCATATAGCAATATGGATGAAGTGGAACTTTTCGTCAATGGTAAAAGTATGGGTCGCCGATTGATGCCAAAGAATGGTCACCTCAGTTGGAACGCTATTTATCAGCCCGGAAAGATAAGGGCGGTAGGATATAAGAATGGCAAGAAGGCTATGGAAAAAGTGATTGAGACCACAGGTGAGCCTGCTCTATTAGAACTCTCTGCCGATCGTGATGTAATATCAGCGGATGGAAGGGATGTTGCAGTGGCTACAGTCAAGGTTCTTGACAAGAAAGGTCGTTTCGTCCCGGATGCTAATATCGAACTTTCGCTTTCAGTTGATGGTCCGGTAAAAATACTTGGTGTGGGAAATGGCGACCCGACGTTCAAGGCAAAAGAGCGTCCCACTGATGGACTCGGGAAGAAATTCTCAGTCAAGACTTTCAACGGATTGGCACAAATCCTCCTGCAGTCGGAATCAGATCCGGGATCAGCCACTCTTTCCGTCTCTTGCAATGATACGAAAGCCTCCGCCCTGAAGTTAGCCGTTAGTCGTTGATAGGTACAAAACCCTCAGATCAACTTCTTATGATGTCTATAGATATCGCGGAATATTTTCGGGGATTGACCTTTTTTCTTTTTGAATATTCGGTTGAAATTTGATATGTTGTTGAATCCGCAATCATAGCATATCTCTGCTATAGATGTTGTAGAGTCTACAAGCATGCGCGATGCGTGTCCAAGACGCACATCGATGATGTAGTCGGATATTGATTTCCCGGTGCGTAACTTGAAAAACCTGCTGAAAGCCGTTGGCGTCATCCCTACAAGATTTGCAAGATCGGCAAGTCGTATCTCTTCCTTGTAGTTTTCATCGATATATGCCTGCACTTTTTGCACTCTTCTGCTGTCACAAGCAGGATTCACTGAAGCGAATGAGGATGAGGCAAGAAGTCTATAGTCGCCGAGTTCTGCTATCTCGTTGAGCAATGCGAGAAATTCCAGCAGTCCATTGAATCCCAAGTCGGCTGTCGATAGTCTTTCAAGTCGCGAATGTACCTTAAGTATGGTTGTCAATGGAAATACAATTCCGTTGGAACTCTCCATAAGAAGATTGCGAATGCCTGCCATCTGGTTTTTGCCCAAGAACGTTTCTCCAAAGAGATCTTCTGAAAACTGGATGGTGATTTCTCTGATTGCAGAATTAGTGCATTCATGCTGTTCCCAGCCATGTTCAATGCCATGACCTACGAGGACAAGATCGAAGTTGCCTACAGTCTCCATCGAATCCCCTACCACGCGACGCGCCCCGTTGCAGTTTGAGAGGAAATTCAGTTCAAACTCTCGGTGACGGTGCACCGGAAATGTAAACTGATCCTTGAATCGGTCTACAAGGTAGAAACAGTCCTTTCTCGAAAGGGGCGTTATTTCGGTGATAATCTTGTCATCCATGTTCATTCATTTGGTTCTGGATGACAAAATTAGTATTTTTGCTTCAAAATGCAAAAAAATCAAGCATTTTAATGCAATTTAACTTTTTGGGGTGAGGGTGACGAGAGGCACGAGCATTTCCTGTAGCGAGATGCCTCCATGCTGGAAGGTGCCGGTATAGTATTGCACGTAGTAGTTGTAGTTGTTGGGATATGAGAAAAAGTCTTCGTTGGTCGCGAAAATATATGTGCTCGAAAGGTTGGGAGAGGGGAGACCATACTTTTTCGGATCTTTTATTTCATACACCTGTTTAGGATTGTAGTTCAGGTTTTTCCCTACCTTGTAACGGAGGTTGGTATTTGTATTGCGGTCTCCGATCACTTTAATAGGATTGTCTACGCGGATAGTGCCATGGTCGGTGGTAAGCACCACTTTATACCCAAGCTCTGCGATTCTGCGAAACATCTCTGCCGCTGAACTGTGCTTGAACCATGATTCAGTCAGAGAGCGATATGCCGCATCGCTGTTGGCAAGTTCGCGTATCATTTTAGACTCTGTTCGCGCATGACTCAGCATGTCAATGAAATTCATCACAATCACATTGAGCGGGACATCCTTAATCGAGTTCAATTTAGTCAAGAACTTCTCACAAGCCTGAGAGTCGTTGAGTTTCGTGTATGTGAATTTATCTTTCCTCCTGTAGCGATCAAGCATAGTTGCTATCAGTTCCTCCTCATGATTATTAAGGCCTTCGTCTTCATCCTCTTCTACCCAAAGGTCGGGAAACATTTCCTTAATTTTAAGGGGCATCAGTCCGGAGAAGATGGCATTCCGGGCATACTGTGTGGAAGTTGGCAAAATAGTGGTGTAGAGATCTTCGCTGACATTGAAAAACTCTGAAAGAAGTGGCTGCACACAGCGCCATTGGTCAAGTCGGAAATTGTCGATCAATACAAAGCAAACTTTCTCTCCTGCGTCGAGCATTGGGAAAATTCGGCGGCTGAAAATGTCGGGGCTCATGAGATGGTCGCGAGCGGATGTGATCCATGTCTCATAGTTGCGTTTCACGAATTTTGCGAAATTAGAGTTGGCATCACGCTTCTGCATCAGAAGCATTTCGTCCATATTGCTTTCCGAATCGGAAAGTTTCATTTCCCAATATACGAGTTGGCGGTAGCAGTCCATCCAGTCTGAGAGTGAGGATGCAGAGTTAATATCTGAGGAAATTTTCTGAAATTCATGCATATACCCTGAAGAAGTCTGCTCTGCGATGATCTTGGCGCTATGAAGATTTTTCTTGATGGAAAGCAGAATTTGCATCGGATTAACAGGCTTGATAAGATAGTCAGTGATCTTATTGCCGATGGCTTGATTCATGATATTCTCTTCCTCCGATTTTGTGATCATAATGACCGGGATATCCGGGTGTGACTGATTTATTCGTTGGAGGGTTTCCAGACCGGATAAACCGGGCATGTTTTCATCGAGAAGCACCAGCGAGATGCTGTCTGAGTCAAGCGTGTCAAGTGCATCCTGTCCGTTGCTGACGGTCACGATTTCATATCCTTTTGTCTTCAGAAACATAATATGGGGCTTGAGAAGATCTATTTCGTCGTCAGCCCAAAGTATCTTAGTCATAGTTTTGCAGTTTTTTAGGTTTCAGAGGTTTCTAATGGCTCCGATTCTCCCGATTCCTCCGATATCTCCGCTTCCTCAGAGTTCTCCGCTTCCTCAGAGTTCTCCGATTCCTCCGAGTTCTCCGATTCCTCCGAGTTCTCGGATTCCTCCGATTTCTCGGATTCCTCCGATTTCTCCGATATCTCCGATATCTCCGATCCCTCCGAATCCTCATCAGACTCTGTTCCTTCAAGTGCTGTCTCTACGGCTTCTTCTGCCATAGCGTTTTCTTCAAAACGGAAGTACTCTTCAAAAGAACGCCCCTCTTTGAGGAGAAGTTCAAAGTTATATTTGGAAATCATAATGGGCCGAACTCCTTCAGGAAGTTGGAAGTCTCGGTTCACCATTACTTTGCGGTAATTCTCCAACTCACGCAGATTGCTGAAGCCTTTGATTACGAGGATACCGACATTGTCGAAACTCATAGGTTCGAGATCAAAGTCTTTTACTACAAAATTTGAAAAATTGAATCTCGCCACGTCATATAGAAGCAAGTTGCCGTTGATCTCATCTCTTGGATAAGCAAGCACAAGGTATTGTGGACTATTAGGATCTCGTTCAAAATTAGCAGGTTGTCCGTCTGAAGTGGGGGCCTCTGTAGAATTTGAAAGCCTTATGTCCCATATCATGCCTCTGGTGTTAGTGGATCCTGAATTTGGAGTCCTACCCTCGTTAAGCCCCTTGAGCATAGCTCCGGCTACATCTGTCATGTCTGTGTCCGGCCATTTCTTGAGCAATTCAGTTAGCCGCTCCTTAAACATGTCGTAATCACCCTCGGTGAGGTAGGATAGGGCATCGATGAATACGAATTTCGGCATAATCGCAGAGAGTGGATATTCTGCCTCCATGTGCTTTGTGATTTCATGCACTTCTGCATTGCGGTCAGCCAGATAATCAGAGTATGCATCTACGTAAAGTTGCTGCTCTACGTCATGCATTTGCTTCAGACGCTCGAAATAGTCAGGATCGGTCATGGCTTTTCCGTAAGCGCTTTCGGGGAATTCCGAAATTATCATCGACCGCCAAATTTCCATTGCTTGAGTGTCATTGCGCCTGGCTGCCATGAGATACATATTGTAATATATGTCAAGGCGATATACGTTGTCAGGGTAATCTTTAAGCAAAGTCTCGAACTCTGTTCTTGCAGCCGGAAAATCTTCCAATTTATCTTTCAATATGAGTCCCATATTGTAGAGCCCTTCCTGGATTACATCGCCGGCTGTAGCCTTTTCTTCTTCTGTCAGCGGCAGTTGAGCAAGATAGTATTCCGGATAGTGAGGGTCGGATGAATGGTCAGGTTCACCATCCTTGCCGCCTTCTTTTGACTCTTGGCCATCCGTATTTTCAATTGTTGATGCGCTTCCTTCTTCATCATCAGTTTCATTATCATTTGATTCGTCTTCAAATGAATATGAAGTTTTATTGCGGCGCCGCCAATCATCCTCAAGTTTGCGGGCACCCCATCGTCGTTGGAATTCGGTCTTCCCGGCAGATTTTGTAGTATTGTTATAAAAATACCATGATTTGTCGGTGTTGAACTGCATTGCGGTATTACCGCCCTGTTGGTCAATTGGGGAATTCCCTTGCGGTCGATTAGCCATCGCTTCTTCACGTGCAGCCGCCTCTGCCTCTTCTTTTTCTTTCTTCTTGAGTGCAGTCACTTGCTCCTCCGCCCATTCCATACGCTTATCTTCCGGTAGGTCTGCTATAGTGAGGAGGGAATCTTGGAGTTCTACATTGCCGGCATAGACAGCAAGCTGGTCGAGCACATCTGAGCGAAGGGCTATCTGCTTGTAGCCCGGATATGACTTCGGAAGCTGTGGAACTGCTTCTGAATAGCAAGGTTGAGCCTTTGTGTAGTCTCTCTCGTCAAAATATATTGAGCCTAAGGCAAGATTAGCCATTGCTTTGTCTACTCCGTTGCGTGTGGATTTTTCTATTGCAATGCGATAGTTTGCCTTGGCATTTGCTGTGTCTTTTCTTGATAGGTAAAGATTGCCTATCGCGTAATAGATCTGGTCAAGATATTCATTGTTACGCTGATATCTTGTCATGGCTTTCAGAGAGGCTACTTCCTTTCGGATGTCGGAGCCCCGGAACACTTCGCTCTGTTTTATTCTGGCATTGAATTTCAGACGGTAGGGAGTTGATGCGCCTGCCCCGGCTTTTTTAAATGCTTCATATGCTTCACTGTCTTTCCCTTCTTGGCGGCATGCTTGGCCTAAGAGGAAATAGAGTCGGTTTTTTTGTACCCCTTTGCTGCTTGCGGCGGCATCCCTAAGAAATGGAATCGCTTTCGCATATTGGCCGGATTTAATTAGGTAGGATGCCTCTACGAGATTATAGAGGTCGCGAAGTCGCTTTGATGTCAAGTCTTTCTCCTTGATTTTGACAAGGATATTTTCTGCTTCATATGTCCAATCAAGTGCTGCATAACTTCTCGCTTGCCATAGAAGGGCTTCTGTCACTACTTCAGGCATCCAAAGGAAATGACGCGAAATATACATGAATGTGGCTGCCGCCCCCATAAAGTCGCCATTGAAATACTGTCCTTTCCCAAGCATCAGCCATGCGTTGTGGAGGAATGGATTGAATTCTTCTCGCGCGCGAAATTCTTTTTCCTTTGCTGATCCTGTTTTCTTTGGCGGCTTTTTCTTGATGGAGTGAAGTTGGATGGACTTTTGCATCTTCTCTATAGTGCGCTTGAAATCCCCTTTAGGCTTAGGCATAGTCTCATCAGCGCGGGCATCCGCTGGGTGAGTGAGCAGCATCCGGGTGAAGTCATCTTCATATCCATCTTCCATGGCCTTGAGAGTCTCTTTGTAATGCTCGTTGCCATTGAAGTATACGTTATAGCGCGTAGTGAATGCCTGCCAATTCCTCGAAATGGCAGTATTCTTCTTTGTCCCACACCCCGCTAAAATAATCACGATGGCACAAAGAATACAGTATCCTATATGTCGATATTTATTAATCAAGTATTTAATGCATGTTTATATCTAATCTATAATTTCTTCGTGCCTCACTCTGTAGTCGGCTGAGATTGGGCTTTGCATATGTATTCCGCGGCTATTTTTGAGGTGTCGGTGGTGCCGAGACGTTTTTTCATATTGCGATAGCCGGAAAGTTGCCAGTCGCGTTGGGGAGATGCTTGAAGGAGCGGCCCTAATTCGCGTGCTATCCTTTCTGATGTGCAGTTGTGGAGGAGAAGTTCCGGAACTATTTTGTTGCTAACAATAAGATTGGGAAGGGACACGAATCTTACTTTCAGAAGTTTCTTCATTATATTGTATGCAATCTTAGAGCCGTTTGATCTGTAGCACACCACTTGCGGAGTGCCAATGACTGCAGTTTCGAGGGTGGCTGTTCCCGATGTGACAATCGCTGCCGCAGAATATTTGAGAAGTGTATGTGTGGCTCCGAAAGCGAGGTTGAGTCCGGCATCCTGTGCTATCGAACGATAAAATTTTTCCGGCACGTTAGGAGCGGCTGCAATAATATATTGATAGTCGGGAAATCGCTTGGCTGCCTCTATCATAAGGGGCAAATTGTTCCGAATCTCACCTTTCCTCGACCCGGGGAGGATTGCTATTATCGGACGTTGGTCGGTGATTCCTTGACGCTCGAGAAAATGCTTCTTTGGTGGAATATGCCCAAGGGATTGTTCTACTTCCTTCACAGTAGGATTGCCTACATATTTCACATCCATGCCATGCTTCTTGAAGTAGCCGGGCTCGAATGGAAGAATGCTATACATGTTTGAGATGTATTTTTTGAGTTTGGGTATCCGCCATTCTTTCCATGCCCACACTTTGGGAGCGATCATCCAATCTACCCTTATACCTATTTTATGTGCGTATGCAGCGATCTTAAGATTGAAGGATGGGTAATCCACAAGAATCAGAACATCAGGTCGATATTCTTTAAGTAACGCTTTGGCATTCCGTAAATTTGATAATACAGTGGGAAGCGCACGAATCACCTCCGAGAATCCCATCACATTCATTTTTTCGATGTGAATCTCAGGTTCTCGTCCCGCTGCTCGTGCCATAAGGTCGCCGCCCAAGAAACGAAAATTGGCTTCTTTGTCAGCTCTTTTTATTTCTTCCATAAGGCGGGAGGCGTGAAGATCTCCTGACGCTTCTCCTGCCACTAACATATACTTCATATAATAAATACGTTAGGAATGTCGTTTTTCGTATATGAAAACAATGCGAACACTCTTTTTTTTCTGCATATCTTTATTGACTGCTTCATTCACGGGGGGATGCATATCCGATGATTTCTCTTACTCTCCTTCCGATGTGCTGACTTTTTCTACAGATACACTGAGATTTGATACGGTATTCACCGATCTTGGAACTCCAACAGCAAGACTCAAAGTCTTTAACAGGGCTTCCAAGGCTATCAATATTTCAAGCATCAGTATGCGTAATGATGATGGTGTGTTCACTATGAATGTGGATGGAGTTTCAGGAAAATCTTTTCAAGATGTGGAAATCCGTGCCAATGACTCCATTTTTGTATTTGTAGAGTGCTTTATAGATGCCAATGGCGACATAAAGCCTTTCAAAGTGGAAGGATGTATGGACTTTGTCACTAATGGTGTGACTCAGAGTGTGACTCTTGAGGCATTTGGACAAAATGTTAGGAGACTCCGAAATGTGACAGTTCAAGAAGATATGACTTTATCTGCAGAGGTGCCATATGTGATTTTCGATACTTTACGGGTTGCTGCTGGTGCTACTTTAAGGATAGAGCCTGGTGCACGCATTCTTTTCCATGATGGAGGGATGCTTCAAGTGGATGGATGTCTGCATGCAGTAGGAGAATTGGGGAAGATGATAAGCATGCGTGGCGACCGTCTTGATGATGTGCTCCCCGACACCGGCTATGAAATACTTGCCGGTCAATGGATGGGTGTGAGATTTGGAGCAGATTCTTTTGACAACCGTATGGAGTTTGTGGAAATGCAATCTACGGTGCATGGAGTAGTCGTTGACAGTTGTGGTATCACAGACCGCAATAAACTTACTCTTGTCAATTCATGGCTTCACAATTCTCAAGGAAATGTCCTTAGGTCGGTGCATGCTAATGTTGATGCATATGGTTGCTGCTTTTCTGATGCAGGAGAGGCTACGGTCTTTCTGAGGGGCGGAGTGCATGAATTCGTTCAATGCACATTGGCTAACTATTATCTTTTTGCCATCTCTCCTGAATCCATATTGACTCTTTCTCACATTTCAAGAGAAGACAGTTCCGGGGTGGCTAATCCGCTGATGCAAGCAAGGTTTGACAACTGCATCATCTATGGCATTACTTCTCCGATCACCCCTGGAGATCTTAAGGGTTCTGACGTTTATCTTAGCAATGTGCTCTTGGGGGTGAATGGATCTGATGATGATCATTTCATCTCTTGCGTGTGGGATGAAGATCCGATGTTTGAGACCGAGCGAGACAAATACTACTTCAATTATATGCTTAAAGAAGATTCTCCGGTGCTCCATTCCGGCAATCCGGAGTTCGTGTCAGGCATATGCTTAACAGATATGAATGGGGTAAATCGTCTTGAGTCTGGTGCGCCGGCATTGGGCGCTTATGCACGTTGATTTTTTGAATTGAAGTTGTTTAGACTTCTTCAATATTCTGAAAAGAATTTTGGTCGAATCAAGAGTCCTGCACGCAAGCGGTTGTGAAACTGATTGTAGGCAAGTAATCCTTCTCCATATCCGTTATAAAAATCTATGAAGAAATACTGGTTGGCATCTTTGTGAAGTCGCATTCCTAATTGGATGTTGGTGTTCCAATTGAAGTTCCAACCTTGTCGTTTCACGAATGTAGCAGCAAGCGTGAATCTTCTGTCTTTGGAGTTTAGTTGGAATCCCATTTGGAAGATGCCGCTATATTTCAAGAGATCCTGATTGTATTTGCCGTCTACTATAGGTATCCAATATTTTGCATGCACCGACAGGCATTCTGTCACGTAAGCGCTTCCCGCAAACGACACTTTATTCCATGATCGGGATGCTTCTCCGTCACGTCCGTTGCTTTCATGCTCCAAGATGAGTGTAAGTTTCCCGCAGTATCTGTCTTTGACAAAGAATGGCTTTGTCCATCCGATGCCGGGATTAAAATTAAGGTCGCTCATCGGCATGGAGTCTTTAAATACTTCCCAAAACACTTTCTCTGTAAAAAATAGATATAGATATGTGCCCCATGGAAGAGTTGCATTTGTGAGTCGCTGGGCTATTGACAACTGGAATTTCACTCCCGAATTGTCGCCTGTTGGTTTGTGAAAAGGATCTGTTCCGACTGCAAAATAATTGTCTTTATAGAGGCCGAAGAAAGGGCCGAGGTCCATTGTTTTCTTTATGGAGTCTGTGTTTTCTTCAACCCCTGGCGACACAAGTATCTGGGCTTGTGTGCAAGTGGGATATGTCACTATGCTGATGAAAACAGTCAGGTATAAAAGTATTATGCTGATTGATTTTCTCATATGAGTGCATGAAATATTTGAAAGTAGAATGGCTGTTATATGATGTTTCCACCCTGCGAGTATAGTCTCGCAGGGTGGAGTTTATTTTATGTCATGAATCAACTTGATTCATGTGCATTTTTTATTTAAGGTTTCCGTTTTCGGCTGCCTTAACCATTTCGTCAGAAGCGAGGATGTATACTTCTACGCGACGGTTCTTTGCCTGACCTTCTTTAGTGTCGTTGCTTGCTACATAGTCTTGCATTGGGAATCCCTTTGCTTCGATACGGCTGGCTGCGATGCCTTTGCCTTCGAGGAAAGCCTTCACTGCATTAGCACGTGCGTCTGCAACTCGAGTGTTTGCTTCCAATGAACCTGTATTGTCTGTGTAGCCGCCAATCACTACGTCAGTGAGAGGATTCTGTTCGAGAGATTTTGCAAACTCAGCGAGTTCTGTCTGAGCGGCTGGTTGGATATTTGATTTGCCTGTTGCGAAAAGAATACCACCCGGGAATGTTACCTTGATGGCTTGGAGGCCGTTTACTTCTGTCTTTGCAACTTCAGCAGATTTGAGTTGTTCTTCAAGTTTCTTCTGCTGGTTGTCCATGTGCTTGCCGATGATTGCGCCTACTGCTGCGCCTACTGCTGCGCCTGCTCCGGCACCGATTGCTGCGCCTTTGCCTTTGCCAAGGAGTGCGCCAATGCCTGCTCCGAGAGCTGCACCGCCGCCACCACCGATTGCTGTTCCTTTTCCAAGATTAGTTGCGTTACAGCCGGTCAGAATCATGAGGACTGCAAGAAATACGCATGATAATGCTTTGAATTTCATTGTTTTTGGGTTTTAATGATTAGTTGTGTTTATTTATTGTGAGATCTTGTTGTTTAATCGGTGGAGCATAGAAGTTTTAAAAATACTCCTCTCCTTATACTATATAACAATAAAAAAGGCGAGTTGATTGTTTATATTTAAGAAATAGATAATAAATATTTTAAAAATTTATAAAAAATGAGTGAAAACGCACGTTCACCACAAAGTCCTGATGCATCCGGGGAGCGTTTGAAGGAACTCTCTTCTGCTCCTATTGGTAAGATTCTGTGGAAGTATAGTCTGCCCGCAGTAGTCGGAACTGTTGTGATGGCTTTGTATAATATCATTGACTCAATCGTAATAGGCCATGCGATAGATGATCCTAATGTCGTGGCAGGTATAGCTGTGACTTTCCCTGTGCAAAATTTAGGCACTGCTTTCGGTATGCTGATAGGTGCCGGAGCTGCCACCCGGATATCTATTGTATTGGGGCAGAAAGACCATCATCGTGCTGCAGTCATTTTGGGCAATTCGGTTCAGCTCACTATCCTTATCGGTGTTTTGTATACCACTGCCTTTGCTATTTTTCTCGAGCCCCTTCTTCGACTTTTTGGTGCTTCCGAGGCAAGTATGCCTTATGCTAAGGAATTCTTGACTTGGGTGCTTCCGGGCATGGTGCTGATGAATTTGACGTTCAGTTACAACAACGTGATGCGTGCCTCCGGATATCCCGGTAAGGCTATGTGGACAAATATGATTGGGGCAGGGCTTAACTCAATACTTGCGCCTCTTTTCCTTTTTGGTTTCAAATGGGGCATTAAGGGAGCCGCGATTGCTACCGACATTTCTATGGTAGTGACTGCGTTCTTTGTTATGTCGCATTTCTTCAAAAAGTCGAGTACCCTTCATTTTGAAAGGGGCACATTTAAGTTTAATTGGCGTGTGATTGGCTCGATTTTATACATAGGTATGTCCCCTTTCCTCATAAATGTAGCAGGAAGTTGCATCAATGCTGTGGTCAATACATCCCTTTTGAAATATGGAGGTGATGATGCTATTGCAGCAGTTGTGGTATTCAACCGTTTTGTGACAATCTTCGTGTTTGTCGTTATTGGCATTTGTCAGGGTATGCAGCCAATTCTCGGCTATAATTATGGTGCACGTAAATACGACCGACTTTTCCGCACACTTAAACTCGCAGCCCTTACAGCCGTTTGCTTCACTACTGCTGGTTCAATAATCGGAGCCACAAATGCGGAAATGATAGCAAAACTTTTCATGCAGGATCCCGATCAGATAAAATGTGCAGTCAACTGCTTGCATATCACTACTGTGGGTTTCTGGATGGTTGGATTCCAGATTGTTTCCACCAACTATTTCCAGTCGCTTGGAATGGCTACCAAGTCTATTTTCTTATCACTTACCCGACAGGTGATTTTTATGATTCCGGCATTGCTGATACTTCCACCATTCTATGGGTTGAACGGAGTTTGGGCTTGCTTCCCTATTGGTGACTTTTTGTCTACCATTGTAGCCGGCTTCATGCTTGCTTGGCAGATTAAGCATATAAAGAAAAACGAAATTTCATTATCAAAGGCATGACAGACTCCACCTATAAAAAGATACTGGAATATTTTCGTGCTATCAGTGAAGGTACGAAATGGGAAGGACATCTATATGCTGTCGGTGGATGTGTGCGCGATGAGATACTTGGAGCCCCTATCCATGATGTAGATATAGCAGTCGACTTGCCTAATGGAGGAGTTGATTTCACGATTTGGCTATTGCGTCATAAATATCTTGTTGAAATGCCTATCCTTTTCAGGAAATTCGGAACGGCGAAATTCCGACTTCGTAAATTTCCCGAGGAAGAAATCGAGGCTGTCCAGACAAGGGCTGAAAAATACACCGACAAGACGAGCCGTTGTCCGGAAGTAGTCAGCGGGTCTATTAAAGAAGATTGTTTCAGAAGAGACTTTACTGTCAACACACTTTATCGAAATATAAAGACAGGTGAGATACTCGACATGACTGGCCGTGGTGTTCATGATATCAAGGAGGGTATCATACGCACACCCCTTGACCCATATGAGACATTTGATGATGACCCTGTCAGAATATTGAGATGCCTGCGTTTCGCTGCGCGTTTCGGATGGAAAATTGATGAGGCTACAATGGAAGCCTTGAAGCGTAGTATAGATAGGCTTGCTATTGTGTCAAAAGAGAGATGGAGTGCGGAGTTCCGTAAGATGTTGTTTGGTCGGAATATAAGAAAGTCTCTTGGTCTGCTCAACGATATCGGAGGTCTGAAATTTATGAGTCCGTTGATTAGGGAAATGTGTGAGACTATTCCTGAAAATGAGGCTTTTTCTCTAAGTGCGATAGGAATAGAGAATGCCGCTCGGCTTGAAGATGAAGGGATCTACGATGAGGCTCAGAGATTAGCTGCATTTTTCGGGCTTATCGGTATGATTAGGGCAGGAGTTGTAGATAAAACCGGCACTAAACGCTATCCCCGACATGAACATATCGGAGGATACATGACAGCAAAACTGCTTAAGCACATGGGATTCTCCAAAGAATTGGCGGAATCCGTCCGGAATATTATTCAAGGTAAGGGTGAAGTAAGGAGAAAAGCAGAGAAAAGACGCAAGATAGAAGCGCACATGGACCATCAGAGATCTCAGATGGAAGAAAAGGAGAAGCGAAAGAATGAGAGGATTAGGCAGCACAAAAAAAGGATGGAAGTGCAGAGGAGACGTAAAAAACGAGAAAATTCTGACAAAAAAGCGATGAAAAATTTGGTGGATTCAGAAAAAAGCAGTAATTTTGCATCGCTTTAGCAGGGAACCCCACGCAGAAATGCGTAAGATATTCGCTCCGAAAGGAATATGAATGCAAACCCCCAGTTTCATTCAGAATGAATATCGGTTGGTTCCGGCTTAGCCGACTCGGGGTGTAGCTCAGTC